>JAHELO010000295.1 GCA_024644145.1 Christiangramia sp. | reverse complement strand
ATTTCCCTTTTTGAAATTATCGAGTTCAGATTCTGACTGGAAAAGAATGGCCTGCCGGTAAGCCTGCCCGCCAATTTGAAGACCTATATCAATTTGTTTTAATTCAGCAAAACCCTGAACCTTGCCATTCTCAAAAAGAACGCCATTACCTGCGGCTCCTCCCAGGATATAGGCACCTTTTCCTACATTAGGAAAAATCACATATCCCGCTGCATTATTAAAAAGTTCATTTAAATTTTTGCTATTCTTTATAAAAGCTTTTTTTGACCTTTTAGCATCATTAATAAGACGGTCTTTTTTGTCAGCATCTACCAGCTGTTCTTCTTCTTTTGCATCTTCTTCCTTTTCGACTGTTTGTGCACTCATGCCGATTCCACTAGAAAGGAATACCATCAAAAAGAAAGACATTATTCCGTTTCGCATTGTCATAATAATTATGTTTTTAAGATTTTCTACAATTTAAAAAAATAGGTCTGTACAGTTTGTTAATCTGTTGTTATAAAAACTATAACTATTCAATTAGTTGTATTATATACCGGGTATAAAATGCAGTTTATGATTACTATTTGTAAATCTACCAGTAGTTGCAAAATTCCACAGGTTTTCAAACATCTCTACACTAATTTTTACTCTAGAGACGTCATGTCAACTTGCAATAAACCCTTAAGGGCCCGGTATATACGGGAGTAAGACGATAGTATGGTGATTTTTACTGTTTCTCAAAATTAAAGGAAGGGAATTTGCTTAATAAAGGGCAAAAGAAATTGCCCCATGAATGTTGCACCTGATTTTATTGATATAGGAATTGCGCTACTCTTATTGCCATTTCTATATATTCTTAATCAATACTTGTTTAAGAAACTTAAAGAAAAGCATTCCTTCTTTTCGGGGCGATTAATGAACATTCTTTCTTTATATCACCTGCTGTTTGCCGCGATCTATTATGCTTATGCCAGGTTTAATCCGTCAGATTCTAAAAGGTACTTCAATCTGGTAAAGGAAACAGATCATGGCTGGATGCATTTTTTTCAAACAGAAACACATTTTATAGATTTCATGTCCTACCCTTTCATAAAATATATGGGGTTTTCTTATGAAATGATGATGCTACTGTTCGCGTGGATCGGGTTTCTTGGCTTTGTTTACGCTTATGTGTTCTTCAAGGAACATATATCACTAGAGATCAAGGTGTTCAAGAAAATAGATTTCCTTTTATTAATACTTTTCCTTCCTAATATGCACTTCTGGACTGCATCCCTGGGTAAAGGAGCACCAATATTCCTGGGGTTAATGCTATTCGCCTATGCCTTAAAATTACCTAAGGAGCGATGGGCTACCCTTCTTACTGGATCTTTATTGATCTTTGCTATACGGCCTCATATGTTGTTACTTGTAGCTATGGGAGCGGTAACCGGTGTCATGTTGTGCCGCCATCATTTTAGCTGGAAAAGAAAAGCTGCTATAGTTGCGGGAGTGATTACAGGTTTACTCTTATTTCAGGAACCTATTCTCAGGGTGGTAAACCTTCATAATTCCAGCGATCTGGTGGGCGATTTTATCAGGTTTTCTGAAAATCGATCGGGAAAACTCGCTGCATCAGATAGCGGTGTGAATATGGCTCATTATTCAATTCCGGAGAAATTCTTCACCTTCTGGTTCAGGCCATTGTTTTTTGATGCTCCGGGATTTTTCGGGATCATTGTATCCATAGAAAACCTTATCTATCTGCTAATCTTCGGAAAGATCTTCAGGACGAAATTCTTAAGATTCATCAAGCATGCTCCTGCTTATGTAAAAACGAGTCTGGCCCTGTTCCTTCTCACAAGTTTTGCCATGACCTTTATCATGTCTAACCTCGGGATCATCATCAGGCAAAAAACCATGATTATGTATTTTATGTTCTTTGTGGTGTATTATTACCTGGGGCAGGAAAAAAAGATCACTTTAGGTTTGAATACTGAAGAAGATTCGCGGTCCTTACCAAAGGCTGCCTAGGACTATAGTTTCAGAAAAAAATATATCTGAACTTAATATGGAGGTGGCGGTACTGAAGTAAAGGACTGCACTACCTGCTCAACATTGGAGTTCATACCTGCCGGGGGCACATAGGTTCTGGAGGTGAGGATAAAGACCAGAAATGCCGCACCCAGAATAAACAGGAATTTTAGTAAGAAACTGATTAAATGTTGCCCGATAAGTTCTTCCAGGCTTCCGGCGGGTTGTACAGAAATTCTCATAATAGGTTGGTTTTATTCAAGCAGGAACTGTATTTGGATCAAAATTGCTAACACAATCTTTAAATCGCTTTTATATTGCCACAATTTACAAGCTCTGCATGTTTTTAACCAGTTATGCAACAGACACTTATCAACACAAATATTAACAATTGGAATAATTTTATACTGATGGTATTTTAGTGCGATTGTAAAAGATCAGGCATTCTAGTTATGCCCTTTTTTCTCTCCCGGGATACTTTATTGCTGCCTGAGCCGCAGCTATTCTTGCTATAGGGATCCTAAATGGTGAACAACTTACGTAATCCATGCCCGCCTGATAACAGAATTCTATGGATGAAGGTTCACCACCATGCTCTCCACAGATCCCGATCTTTAAATCAGGCTTAATTAATCTTCCTTTTTCAATTCCAATTCGAATTAATTGACCAACCCCTGTCTGATCCAGCTTTTCAAAGGGATCTTCACTCAAAATTCCTTTTTCATAATATACGGGAAGGAACTTCCCAACATCGTCTCTGGAAAACCCAAATATCATTTGTGTAAGATCATTGGTGCCAAATGAAAAGAATTCAGCATGTTCGGCTATTTCATCAGCGGTTAGAGCTGCACGTGGGATTTCGATCATAGTACCCACCAGATATTCTAAATTATCACCGTAATCTATAAATACTTGATTGGCGGTTTCTCTTATTATTTCTTCCTGGAATGTATATTCTTTGAGGGTACCAACCAGCGGCACCATAATCTCAGGTTTAACCAAAATTCCCCGGGATTTTAAATTTAAGGCCGCTTCAAGAATAGCTCTTACCTGCATAGCCGTGATCTCGGGATAGGTATTTCCTAATCTACATCCCCGGTGCCCGAGCATAGGATTAACTTCTGTGAGTTCGTCCACTCTGCTCTTTACTGCCGAAACTGAAATATTAAGGTCTTTAGCCAGTTCCTCCATGTGGTTGAGTTCGTGAGGCACAAATTCATGCAATGGTGGGTCGAGGAGCCGGATAGTAACAGGTAAATTTTGCATGGCCTGAAA
>JAHELO010000294.1 GCA_024644145.1 Christiangramia sp. | reverse complement strand
AACGTCTGCAAGAGAATCTAATTGCAGACCCATCTCGCTTTTTACATTCAGTACCCTGGCTGCCAGACCATCAAAAAAGTCGAAGAAAATTCCAGCAGCAACAAATATCGCTGCTAAAACAAGATTTCCTTTTACTGCGAAAATCACTGCTAAACTTCCGCTAAACAAATTCAATAATGTAATGAAATTGGGGATATGCCTTTTAATGCCCATGAATCAGAATTTATATTTCAGGTTACTAAGCTACTATTTTGATTTGAAAATGATCAAAAAATAATGTTATTGTGCAAATCTGAAGTCCGATTAAGATTAAGCTGGAAGTTCACAAAGAAGTTTCCTATTTTTGAGCAGACCAGATTTCTATGAAAAATATTTTACTTGCCCTCTTAAGCGGAACGCTATTGGCTGTTTCATGGCCTACTTACGGGTTCCCTGCTTTTATTTTTTTCGCTTTCGTTCCACTGTTGTTATGTGAATTCAGAGTTAGAAATCAAAATTACAACTGGAAAAAACTAAAGGTATTTGGTCTGGCTTACCTGAGTTTTTTAATATGGAATTTAATTACCACCTACTGGATATATTTTTCTACTCCTTTCGGCGGTGTATTTGCCATTCTGGTAAATTCGCTATTAATGGCAGGAGTATTTCTGCTTTATCATTTAGTGGCTAAAAGAACCGGTTTTAGTGCGGCTTCTGCTTTTCTGGTAAGTATATGGATGGTTTTCGAGAAAGTTCATCTTACATGGGATTTTTCCTGGCCCTGGTTAAATCTCGGAAATGTTTTTTCTGAATATATCAGTTGGGTACAATGGTACGAATTTACAGGCACCTTTGGAGGTACACTTTGGGTCTGGCTCATTAATATTGCAATATATAAGGGCATTCTTCAGTATACAGAATATAAGGAAAGAGGAATCGTATACAGAGCCTTATTTAAAGTTGCATTACTCTTTCTAATTCCCCTTGGTATTTCGCTATATATATATTACAGTTATGAGGAACCCGAAGATAATATAGAAGTAGTAATACTTCAGCCCAATATTAATCCTTATACCGAGAAATATAACACCACCGATACCAGAATTGGGACTTTACTGATGGATCTTAGCACCGAGGCTGTCACAAATACCACTGACCTGGTAATTGCACCGGAAACTGTATTTGCCGATGGTACCAGGCTTTCAAATATTGAAAATTCTGAAGCGGTTTTTTATGGCAGGCAAATAAGCCGGCTTAATCCCCACCTTAGTTTTCTTGGAGGAGTGAGTATGTATGACCGGTTCCATGATCCTCTGCTAATTCAGAAACAGAGCAACCAGATTGGTCCGAACGATTGGTATGATGATTATAATTCAGCTTTTATTACCAGAAATTCAATAGATAGTACCCAATTATATCACAAGTCAAAATTAGTAGTAGGGGTTGAAAATTTCCCTTATCAAAGTATTCTGAAACCTATATTGGGAGACATTATGATAGATCTTGGAGGTACCGTGGCCATGAAAACAACTCAGGAAGATCGTGAAGTTTTGTGGCTGAACGAAACACTAGGCACAGCTCCCATCATCTGTTATGAGTCTGTATATGGCGAATATGTGACCGGCTATGTGAATAATGGCGCTCAATTTTTAAGTATAATCACAAATGATGCCTGGTGGGGAAATACCCAGGGACACAAACAGCATTTGAGCTATGCACGCCTAAGAGCGGTAGAAACAAGAAGGTTCGTTGCCAGAAGTGCTAATACAGGTATTTCAGCAATCATTAATTCCAGGGGAGATATCGTAAAAAAACTGGGATATGAAAAACAGGGAAGTATAAAAGGATTAGTAGGATTAAATTCTGAAAAAACCTTCTTTACCAAATACGGAGATTATCTGGCTAGAATTGCTCAATTCCTGGCGTTGTTTATTTTTCTATTTTCAATAGTGAAATTCAAAAGAAAAAGACCCGTATAAATTTAGAGTAGTGTATAATTTATATATAATACTTATTTTATTAAATATTACTTTGATTTAGTATCTACCATGATGAGTGTTTCCATGTTAAAAACTAGGTAGACCCTCAAGAATTGCGTTCCCTAAAAGTTAAGTGAACACGAAATCTATATACGGCTGTATTTCTTCTTCCGATCCCTGAGCAGTAAAATATGGCTTACTGCCCCCTGAAAAATATGACGGTGCTAAGGGTTTTTAATAGAATACTGAGATCCAGAAAAATTCCTCTATGTTTAATATAATATAGATCATATTGCAGTTTTTCCAGACTGTCATCGTAACAATCTCCATAATTAGCCATCACCTGTGCCCAGCCGGTTAACCCGGGTTTAATAATATGTCTGGTTTCATAAAAAGGTATAAGCGCAGATAAGTCTTTAACGAAAACAGGGCGTTCAGGACGTGGACCAATTAAACTCATGTCTCCACGCAGTACATTATAGAACTGCGGAATTTCATCTATCCTGGCCCTCCTGAGAAACCGGCCGAATCTTGTTATTCTATAATCATTCTTTTGAGCATACTGAGGTCCTAATGCTTCAGCATCCTTGGTCATGGTTCTTAATTTATAAATATTAAAAACTACTCCATGCTTCCCTACACGCTCCTGCTTATAAAATAATTTCCCTCTGTTAGCAATCAGATTACCTATTAGAATAAAAGGCAGCATTAAAATACCGAATACAATACCTATAAAGGCAACAATAATATCGAAAATTCTAAACAACAGCATATAGAATTTGTTCTGGTTGCTGCGACTAAAGGGGAAGTATTTATAAAAATCCTTATCTACATTCTGAACCGGAATTCGCATAGTCAGTTCCTCATAAACCTGAGTATAATCCCGTATCGGGAAACCTTTTTTCAATAGTTCGCTCAACTGGTTATAAAGAGTTAGCATCACACCTTTTTGATAAGCACTGGCAACAACCACCTCATTAATATGATGTTCTTTAATGGCATCCTGCAATTCCTCAGGTTCAAACCGCATTAGGTCTTCACGAGAAAGTTCTGTTTTAAGCTTTTTATCAGTATTTATATAACCTACAATAAAATAGTTAGGATCAGACTTTTGTAGAGATTCAGCGATTAGTTTGATATCAAATGAATCTCCTACCACCAGAACCCTCTTATAGAATCGGGGCGATGAGATTAGGCTTATATATAATGTTCTCCATATGAGCAGGGCCCCTGCTACTGATAAAAAGAAAAACAGGATTTGCAACCGGTTATCCGGCAAACTTGGAGTAAAAAATGGAGTAAGTATATAAAAT
>JAHELO010000293.1 GCA_024644145.1 Christiangramia sp. | reverse complement strand
CATAAAACCCTGCCTACTATAAATTTTTCTGCTGAAAGGATCAACGAAGTGGAGCTTCATCCTTACCGGGAATTAATCCCAGAAGGCTTAAGTAGTGTGATGGTAGCGCACCTAAATGTTCCTGCATTAGAATCAAGTAATGGGAAACCTGCCTCCTTATCAAATACTATTATTACAGATATTCTTAAGAAGAATATGGGGTTCAACGGGCTTATCTTTACTGACGCACTGGATATGAAAGGTGTCTCCCGAGACAAAGAACCGGGGGAAGTAGATCTTGACGCTTTTTTAGCGGGTAATGACGTTTTACTAATGAGCGAAGATGTGGCCAAAGCTTCAGGAAATATTATTGAAGCCGTAAACGCAGGAATAATTTCTGAAGAAAGGTTGCGACTTTCTGTAAAGAAAATTTTATACGCTAAGTATAAAGCCGGGCTGCACGAATTTAAACCTATTAAAACCAATTACCTTATAAAGGAGCTAAGCACTTCCAGGGATCTTGCCTTGCGGGAGGACTTATTTGAAAATGCCATTACGCTTCTTAAAAATAATAAAGCGGTGGTTCCTGTTAAAAAATTAGATAAACAGAAGATCGCTTATGTGAATTTCGGGAATGACGATGGGAGCCCTTTTCTGAATCAGATGAGGAAATATACAAGTGTAGATTGGGTGAAGGCTGAAAAGTTAGCAGAGCTTCTGGATAAACTGGAAGAATATAATTATGTAGTTGTAGGATTACATAAACCTGATAACAGTCCATGGGCATCTTATAAGTTCACAGATAAAGAACTTGTATGGTTGCATGAGATCGCCCGGAAAAATAAAACAGTACTGTCTGTATTTGCAAGACCATATGCGTTGCTTGATGTTAAAAGTTTTGCCAATCTGGAGGGGATTATTGTAGGTTATCAAAACCATCCCGCAGCCCAGAGAAAAGTAGCTCAGGTTTTGTTTGGTGCGGTAGAAGCAAAAGGGAAACTTCCCGTTAGTATTAAAAATGAATTTCCTTCCGGCACAGGTTACAATACCAGGAATATTCAAAGACTTTCCTATGGAATGCCTGAAACGGTAGGAATGAATTCGGCCAAATTAAACGAAATAGACAGTATCGTCAATGTGGCTATCGAGAAAAAAATGACTCCCGGGGCTCAGATCCTGGTAGCCCGGAAAGGTAAGATTGTTTACCAGAAGAATTTTGGATATCAGACCTATGAACAGGATATTCCTGTTACCGATACTACGATCTATGACCTTGCTTCCTTAACGAAGATCCTGGCAACTCTACCGCTGGTAATGGAACTTGATGAAAAAGAAGTGATAGATTTTAATTCGAGGCTTGGCGATCTTCTTCCAGATTTAAAAAATTCTAATAAGCAGAATATAAGGCTTCAGGATATGCTGATGCATTATGCGAGATTGCAGGCATGGATTCCTTTCTATATTTCTACCATAGACTCTAAAACAAAAAAGCTTTCTGATTCTTATTACAGAAGCACAGCCTCTGATAATTTTAATACACAGGTGGCAAATAATATTTTCATTAGGGATGATATCGGCGACTCTATTGTAAATGTTATTAAAAAAAGTGAGCTGGAGCGGAGACAGGAATATAGATATAGCGATCTTCCCTACTATCTATTGAAATACTATATTGAATCTTATTACAACAAATCTTTACACGAACTTACACAAGAACATTTTTATCAACCCCTGGGAGCTGTATTTACGGGCTATTTACCTAATTCCCGTTTTGACAGCCTTCAAATTGCTCCTACAGAATATGATAAGTTATGGCGAAACCAGGTGGTTAGAGGATTTGTACATGACCAGGGCGCAGCCATGCAGGGCGGTGTGGGAGGACATGCCGGACTTTTTAGCACTGCCAATGATGTAGCCAAAATCATGCAGACGTTCATGAACGGGGGAACCTACGGAGGAGAAAAATTACTGGAAAAAGAAACCATAGATAAATATAATACCTGCTATTACTGTGAAGATAATGTAAGACGGGGAGTAGGCTTTGATAAGCCCCAACTTTCAGATGCAGGTCCTACCTGTGGCTGTGTTTCCATGATGAGTTTCGGGCATTCAGGATTTACCGGGACTTTTGCCTGGGCAGATCCCGAGGAAGAAATTGTTTACGTATTTTTGTCTAACAGAACTTATCCTGATTCTAACAACCGGAAGCTAATAAAAGAGGACATTCGGTCTAAGATCCAGAAAGTTATTTATGAATCAATAGATTTTTAACCGATGAAGATTGCCATTGTTTGTTATCCTACTTTCGGAGGAAGCGGAGTTGTAGCTACAGAGCTAGGTTTAGCCCTTTCCCGAAGAGGTCATGAAGTTCATTTTGTGACCTACAAACAACCGGTCAGGCTGGAAACTCTTTCCAGTAATATTCGGTTTCACGAGGTGAATGTGCCGGAATATCCCCTTTTTCATTACCAGCCGTATGAACTTGCTTTAAGCAGTAAACTGGTGAATGTGGTGAAGAATTACGGTATTGAATTGCTTCATGTGCATTATGCTATTCCGCACGCTTATGCTGGGTATATGGCCAAGAAAATGCTGGAAGAAGAAGGTATAGGTATTCCAATGGTTACAACGCTGCATGGAACAGACATTACGCTGGTTGGTAACCATCCTTTCTATAAACCGGCAGTAACTTTTAGTATAAACAATAGTGATTTTGTTACTTCTGTATCAAGAAGCTTGAAGGAGGATACTTTAAAATTTTTCGAGATACGCAAGGAAATTGAAGTGATCCCAAACTTTATAGATGTTAGTAAATTTCAAAAGAAAACGTTTACAGATTGCCAGCGCGAATTAATGGCACGGGATGATGAAAAGATCATTACACATGTTAGTAACTTCAGGAAAGTAAAAAGAATCCAGGATGTTGTGAAGGTTTTCTATGAAATTCAGAAGAATGTTAAGGCACGTTTAATGATGGTAGGTGAGGGACCTGAAAGGGAAATGGCAGAAAAACTTGTGCGCGAACTTGACATCCGCGACAGAGTGCTATTCCTTGGGCAGAGTAACGAGATAGATAAGATACTTTGTTTTTCAGACCTTTTCCTTTTACCCTCAGAATCTGAAAGTTTTGGTTTAGCTGCACTTGAAGCTATGGTTCACTCAGTCCCTGTAATATCTTCTCGAACAGGAGGTTTGCCGGAAGTAAATATAGATAACTTCTCTGGTTCATTACATGATGTGGGGGACGTGGAAGGAATGGCTGCAAGCGCCATATCTATATTGAAGAATGAAGATACGTTGAGTAA
>JAHELO010000292.1 GCA_024644145.1 Christiangramia sp. | reverse complement strand
CCGGTACGCTCTGTCTTTATACCCAATGGAATTCTAGTAATACTGCCGTCCATGTTTTGGGCAGTACCATTAATGGAAAGTTTATTATCCGTCGGGTCCAGACTATATATACTAGGCACATTCGCATCTGTATTCATCAATTTCAAAGCATCTTTATCCTTTTCGAATTCTGGATGGGTAGTTGAAGAGAAATAGATCACGGTAGCATCGTTGTTATGCTGATCCTCAAAACCTGCAGTAAGTCTTAGCAAAGATCTGCGAGAATTACGACTTTGCGTATCTTCCTGTTGCCTGTAGAATTCCTGGCTAAAATCGAGGCTGCGAACATCATTGGTCATACCTAGATTTCCGGTGGAAAATCCGTCGCTTACTTTTACGAAAAAACCCTGCATAGCCGGGATCACAGCAGTAGTAGATCCTGGTGAACTAGAGATTCCGGCCACATAAGACTCGTAAGTACCACTATATTGATCTGTAGTGCTGGAATTAAAAAAATAGATCGCATCATCGATATTTAATTTGGTCCACCCCGTAGAGGCATCCCAGTTAATAGGGGAAGGGTAGGGGTTGCCAACAAGGTTGAAACCTTTAGTAAATTGGCCATCGCTATTTTGAAGTGTCTTTGAATAACTGCCATTATTTACTTCACCCGAAATTTCCACAGTGAGGGGTGTGCTGGCACTCCCAAAATTCATTGCATAACCCTCCATAATATTCATCGAATTTGAGGCAGCTGTATAAGGCGTCCAGCCGGAGGCATCTTCATTATTCGAGTTCTCTCTGGTCTCATTATATGAATAGACATTTGGAAAGGTACTGTTAAGATCGATATATCCTGAAAAATCGCCAATCTGTGTATTATTAAAAGGAGTACTAAAATATTTATATCCAAACCTGCTATCCAAATATCTTTGCATTGTTACAGAACCCAAAACTTCTCCGTTACCAGAACCGTCTATTAAAGCGGTTTTTCCTATAGTCGATGTTAATGTAAGAAACCCATTTGAGTTGAAATTACCTGTTTGCACAAGTAGAATTCCAGAAATGTCAAGTGAACCTAAAAGATTAACACCAGCATTATTATTAAGATTAAGATTATTAATTCTATTGTTTAGAAAACAGGCTGCCGGAATTTCCTGTATTGAGGTGCCTATTAGTTCAATGGTGCCATTCGTGACATTTAAACCAGTATTACTTGTGATGTCTCCGGCAATTTGAAGACTACCAAGCACTTCTAATGTAGCATTCCCTTTTAATTCAATATTTCTTACCTGGCCGGTAGATCAGTTATATAGAACGGGAAAATTTGCCGGTCCATCCTGCAGAAGCACATCGGTATTAAGATCAGGAACAGAATTACAGCTCCAGTTGGAGGTTTTATTCCAGTCATTATCTGTATTGCCTGTCCAGATATTTGTATTTTCTACTGTTAAAGCTACATTCCTAGAGATAGAAATAGTACAGGCAGAACCATCAGTAGGGGTTACCACCACCCTGTAAAGGTTACCATTCATGGCGCTATTGACGCTGGTAAGAATTAATTGAAAATAATCTGTGCCAATATTTGTCCAGCTAGTACTTCCAGAAGATTTTTCCTGCCACTGGTATTTTACATTGGGATAATTATTTACAGTAAAAACCGCGTTCTGTCCCGGACAGCTCTGTACATCCGTAATTGCACTTAGATCATAGCAGTTAAGAAGATCCACGATCTCTGGAGGAAAATTATCCTGATTATCTTCATAATCATTCTCATTACCGTAATCACAGGTTTCGTCTACATCTGAAGTTGATCCTGAATAATTTTCGTCACAACCAAAACTGGCTGGAAATCCGTTACCGGTTACATCTCCAAAAACATAGATGCTGGCATCATCAATATTAAAGCTTCCCTGGTTTGATGAACCTTTGTTCTCAAAATTTCCATAAATGATCAAGTAGCTGGAAAGAGATAGTTCCACCTTATTATTAACGGTTAAATCACCAAAGACTACTACAGTAGAAGAAGGACCCATCGAAAAACCTTCTGAATTATTCATCATCTCAACGTTTCCCTGAACGATAAGGTTTCCGTTCACGATAAGGTTGCCGCCATTCCCAATAATAAGATCGTTTATTTTAACCGTAGTGTTTTCCGGAATTATCACAGCATCATGTTCAATGATCACATTATCTGTGCCTGCAGGTTGCCCAGCAGGACTCCAGGTTATGGATTGCCAGTTTCCAATTCCACCAGAAGTTTTGGTTTGCCCCATAAGACTTACCGGCAGCAAAAAAAGCAGCAGACCTATAAGTTTATTGAATTTTTGGGGGGCGAATTGCAAGTGAGTTGGAATTAAAATTAGTTTAAATGAATTTCAGAAGTGGCTAAGATTTTACCGCTGTCTGAGGTATAAGTTATTTTAAGTTTCCCCTGTGTCAGGTCTAAATCATCAGATCCCTGCAGATTCATAGAGAAATTCCTTTTAGCATTTGGTGTATATACTGAAATACCTTTAACCTTTCCAATTTCAGTAGATTTTTTCTGAAGATCTGTATATTCTACCACAAGATCACCATAAACAGATGTATTTCCGGTTCTGTTAATAGTAATCAAAAGCTGTTGATGATCAGGGGTTTCTATAAGTTCCACATTTGTAAGTTCCACCTGAGTGGTGGATTCACCTTTTCGAATAATAATTGGTATGCTAATCCCGAAAACCGTTTTTATATTTATTGAAATCCCTTCAGATTCCTGGGCTTCTTCAACTCCCAATGCACTTTGTTTTTCAATAGCCCTGAAGTACATATGTGATCTATACTCTCCATCATTAAGATTGCCGGTGCGGGTTAATTGTACACGTACAGTCTGAGCTTCATTCGGTCCAAGGCTAACCCGTCTAGGATAATACCTAAGAAAACCATCAGCAAAGTGTTGACCTTCCTCGGGTGTAGTGATCTCTTCAAATGTACCATCTTCAGTCATCTTATATTGAATAAAGCTAATAGCATACATCGCACTATCTTTCCCGGTATTAACAAGGTTAACTTCCTGAGCTCTTTGACTGCCATCAAACACAAGGCGCTTGGGCATGATCATTAGATCGCCCTGGGCGAACACAGTAACATTAGATAAAATGAAGAAAGAAAGTAAATAGAAAAATGTAGGTTTATTTATAGACATAGCAGGGCAATAGATATTAGTAACAGATTCAAGGGGCTCAAAAATAAGGTTTTAACCTAATACTAATCAAATTATACTTAATTATAAGTAACGGTAACATTAAATCCACCTGAATTTGTATAAAATCCAGGG
>JAHELO010000291.1 GCA_024644145.1 Christiangramia sp. | reverse complement strand
TTTACTTACCGCCATTATAACCAGGCCAGACTTAAGTGAGATTCTAAGGGGATTTGTGCCCGGCAGCTTTGACGCAGGTCTCTTAACCATCATTGCCCTTGTTGGTACAACTGTGGTGCCCTATAATTTGTTTCTGCACGCCTCTTTGGTGAGCGAAAAATGGAAAGGTGCACAAAATATAGGTACGGTAAGAAAGGAATTGATTTTTTCCTTGGCCTTAGGTGGGCTGGTCTCGATTTCCATAGTCATTTGTGCAGCAGCCTCTGGCATTACAAGTATAGGAGGCGCAGGAGATCTTGCGGCCGGACTTGAACCGTTGTTTGGAAGTTCCGCTACTATTTTTCTAGGTGTAGGGCTGCTTGCGGCAGGAATTACCTCGGCTGTCACAGCTCCCCTGGCAGCAGCATATGTGGTACAGGGATGTCTTGGCTGGAGTGGTGGAATGGGATCTAAGAAATTTAAATTAGTATGGATGAGCATTATTTTTCTGGGAGTGACATTTTCATCATTTGGAATAAAGCCTGTGGAAATTATTCAGTTTGCCCAGATTGCTAACGGTTTGGTGCTGCCAATAATTGCTATTTTCTTATTTTGGATAGTGAACCAAAGATCGGTGCTGGGAGAGTATAAAAATACCCTGTTGCAAAACATCATGGGGTTTGTAGTAATTGCCCTTGCGATCTTTCTTGGCTTTAAATCCATCTATACTGTTATTAGCAGTATTTAGAATAACAGATTAACTTCTGCTTTGTAAAGACTTAAAGTGTATACCTAATGAAAAATACGATACATATTAATTGTGATTTGGGCGAAGGAGGGAAATTTGACGAAAAGCTCATGCCTTTAATTTCGGCCTGTAATATTGCCTGTGGAGGTCATGCCGGTAATCTTGAAACCATGCATCGAATGGTAAGACTTGCAATGGAACATAAGGTGGAGATTGGAGCGCATCCTTCCTATCCAGACAGAGCCAATTTCGGAAGAAATCATCTGGAAATGTCAGACGAGGATCTTAAACTTTCCATCGAAGGGCAGGTTCTAAGTTTGAAACAGATTGCTGAATCTGAAGGTGGAAAACTTACTCATGTAAAACTCCATGGTGCACTTTATAATGATGCGGCAAAAGATGAAAGAATTGCCAGGATCGTGGTAGAATGCCTCTCTGAATTCGATGAAGATTTCAAACTATATGTCCCATTACATTCCAGAATTTCTGAATTTGCAATGGGTAAATTTGACCTCTTTTTTGAGGCCTTCGCAGACAGGAATTATAACGAAGATTATAGCCTGGTTTCGCGATCTGAAAATGATGCTCTGATCATCAAAAAAGAGGATGTTTTTCAGCATGTTTTTTCGGTCTATAACGATAGGAGAATTATAGCTATTTCTGGTAAAAAATTAGAAGCAAAGGCAGACACTTTTTGTGTGCATAGTGACACCCCGTCATCTGTTGAATTAATAAAATTTCTGCATAAGAAATTCGCAGAAAAGGGCATAGGAATACAACAATCTTAATGAAAGAATTTCCAGAAATATCACCACTTGGCGATCGGGCAATTCTTGTAGATTTCAAAGGAAAAATTGGAACAGATGTCCTTGGAAAGGTGCTGTGTTACAAAAAATTACTTCAAAACAATAGCTTTAAACAAAAGGTTGAAGTAATAAACGCATATAACTCGTTATTAATAAGTTACATGTCTACTATAGAAGATGTCTATGGGGAGGTTTTAGCAGTTAAAGAGCTACTGCGTGAAGCTAATATACCAAAAAAAAGGGACTATAAAATTTACCAGATTCCGGTTTGCTATGATAAAGAATTTGGGCTTGATCTGGAGTACATTTCCAAAGAGAAAAAATTAGCTGTAGAAAAAATTATCGAGCTTCATACAGCTCCGATTTATCAGGTTTATTTCATCGGATTTTTACCAGGCTTTTTATACCTGGGAGGACTTGATAAAAAACTGGAAATTTCGCGTAAAGAAACACCTCGAAGGTCAGTGGAAAAAGGGTCGGTTGGGATAGGTGAAAATCAAACCGGGATCTATCCGAAAAACAGTCCGGGTGGCTGGCAGATTTTAGGGAAATCTCCGGTGAATTTATTCGATAAAAATCAGGATCCTCCTTCGCCATTTTCTGCCGGAGACAGGATAAAATTTATCCCAATTTCAAAGGAAGAATTTTTTAGCCTGGAAGAAGAAATAGAGAACGGAAATTTTAAGCTTGAAGTTGAAAATTATGGGGGCTGAAATTGAAGTATTACAACCTGGGATTTTTTCAGCTATTCAGGATCTCGGTCGTTTTGGTTATCAAAAATTTGGGGTACCCCAAAGTGGCGTAATGGACAGATATGCCATGCGCATTTGTAATCTAATTTTAGGAAATGCTGAGGATTCTGCAGTTCTTGAGATCACTTTGCAGGGTCCACATTTAAAATTTCAAGCACCCACGGCGATATGTATAAGTGGCGCCGATTTGTCTCCTCAGTTAAATGGTCATGCCAAAGCTTTAAATATGGTCATAGAAATCAAGGCAGGAGACATTCTTAAATTCGGAAAGCGCATATCTGGTTTCCGAAGTTATATTGGAATACTGGGCGGATTTAGAACCGAAACCCTGATGAACAGCCAGAGCTGGTATGAAGGGTTGACTTCAGAATTCAGGCTTAAAAAGGGTATGAAACTTTACTATGATTCTCAGAGCAGGAAAGCAAGTGAAACCTACTCTACGGTTAAACAGGAAACAACTTATCTCGCAGATACAAATATTGAAGTGTATCCAGGTCCTGAATTTGACCAGCTTACTTTAAAACAGAAGGAGCAATTGCTGGAACAGCAATGGACAACAGATGAAAGCAGCAACAGGATGGCCATACAACTTAAGGAAGATCTTAAAAATGAGCAAAAGCCTATTATTACCGCCCCGGTGATGCCCGGAACCGTGCAGTTAACACCATCAGGGAAGATCATAATTCTAATGAGAGATTGCCAGACAACCGGTGGTTATCCGCGGATTTTACAGCTTTCAGAAAAAGGGATACAGGTTTTATCGCAAAAAATCCCTGGAAGTCGAATTAGCTTTAAAAAGAAGGATTATCCTGATTTTTAATGAAATTGTTATGAGAGCCAATTGAAATACAAAATGATTGATAGCAGGAAATTTGTAATTCAAAAAGGTATTTTCGAAGTTTAAGAATACTTTAATTCAAATCTTTATTTTCACATTCTATAACTGCGTATTCTGCAGTATCTTCGTGTATTCAAAAAATAAATTGCCGTGATAGATTCCGCAAAAATTGAGCTTAGAAATTTACAGGTTAA
>JAHELO010000012.1 GCA_024644145.1 Christiangramia sp. | reverse complement strand
AAGGTTTTTATAAAAGCATAGGTGAGGTGAAAACCATTAAAATCGTCCTGCAAACCGGTCACAAACTGGTCTGAAGTAACAAAACCACCAAGAACAGCTGCAGTATATGCGCCGGCTATGCCAAGAAACATGGAGATAGCTATTACAAAAGGATACGTAAACATGGCCACGATCTTAGGTAAGATCAGGTAATTCTTCGAATTAATCCCCATAACTTCTAACGCATCTATCTGCTCTGTAACTCTCATAGATCCAATACTGGAAGTGATAAAAGAGCCAACCTTACCAGCCATAATAATCGATATGAACGTGGGTGCAAATTCCAAGATTACAGATTGTCTTGCAGCATAGGCTACCAAAGACTTCGGGATTAGCGGGTTGTTTAAGTTTAAGGCAGTTTGAATAGCGACTACCGCACCAATAAAGAATGAAAGAAAGGCTACGATGCCCAGAGACCCCATGATAAGCTCATTGATCTCCTTTAAAATTAGGTTACGTAAAACCGAACCTTTGGTCATACGGCCAAAAACTCCTTTAAGCATTAAAAAATATTCCCCAATGGAGTGCAGGTAGGTCATTAATTGAATTTTGAGAAGCTAAAATACTAAAATTTCACTCTAAAGTATTTAAGCCTTAATTAAAGTTTAGCGTTTGAAGTTTAGTATTTTTGGAGGGTTATAAATAATTTTTTTCAATGAGACGGTATTTTTTAACTATAGTTCTACTAATTGGATTCACTGCAGCCAGTGCACAAATAATAAATGAAAAGCCTAAACTGGTGGTAGGGATAGTGGTAGATCAAATGAGATATGATTATTTAACACGGTTCTGGGATCAGTTTGGAGAGGACGGGTTTAAAAGACTGGTTAATAAGGGATTTGTTTTTAAAAACACCCATTTTAATTATGTTCCCACTTATACTGGGCCCGGGCATGCTTCGGTTTTTACCGGAACAACACCTGCATACCATGGAATAATAAGTAACAGCTGGTATAATAAATTCGAAAATAAATATGTCTATTGCACGGCAGATTCTACCGCGCAGTCTGTAGGCACCAGCACAAGGGCGGGAGAGATGTCTCCGGCCAGAATGCTTTCCACGACTTTTGCAGATGAGAACAGGTTGCATACCCAAATGAAAGGTAAAACAATCGGCATCGCCCTAAAAGATCGCGGAGCTATCCTGCCTGCCGGCCATACCGCGAATGCTGCCTATTGGTTTGTTGGTGGGAATGAAGCGAATTGGATTAGCAGTACTTTCTATATGGATGAACTTCCTGCATGGGTTAAAGATTTTAATACTTCTGATAAAGCTGAAGCCTATTTGAAAACCTGGGAACCCCTGAAGGATATTTCAGGATATACCCAAAGCGGGGATGATATTAATACTTTTGAAGGCGGATTTAACGGTTTGGAAACAGCATCTTTTCCTTATGATCTAAAAAAATTAGCACCGGAAAACGGGCAATATGAACTTATAAAAGCCACCCCTTTCGGAAATGATCTTACGGCAGAATTCGCCAAGGCGGCAATTAAAGGAGAGTCTCTGGGGAAGGATAATATTACAGATGTACTTACGCTTAGTTTTTCAAGTACAGATTATGTGGGACATAATTTTGGTGTTAATTCTAAAGAGGTGCAGGACACATATATGAGACTGGATTTAGCCCTTGCAGATCTTCTTAATTATCTTGATTCGACGGTTGGAGCTGGTGAATATACCATCTTCTTAACTGCAGATCACGGCGCGGTAGATGTTCCCGGTTACCTGAAGTCAAAGAAGATTCCCGCAGGAAACTTCAATGATGCCGATCTAATTGCTAAACTTCAGAAATTTGTTGAGGAGGAGTATAATGCGGATGGTTTAATTGAGAATATATCCAATAGTCAGGTATTTTTCAATTATCCTGAATTGCAAAAGAATAAAATAGATTCAGAAGAATTACAAAGTAAGCTGGCTCACTTCCTGTTACAGCAGCCACATATTTCCAGAACCTTTACCAGGGAACAACTTCAGGGAGGTTCGTTTGATAAAGGTATAGGTGGCCTTGTAGAGAATGGATATAACCAGAAACGAAGCGGGGATGTGGTTTATGTGATGGATCCGGGTTATATAGTGTTTCCCGAAACAGGGACTACGCACGGCAGTGGTTTTTCATATGATACACATGCTCCCCTTATATTCTTTGGAAAGGGAATAAATAGTGGCAGCACTTATGAGCCAGCGTTCATTAATGATATTGCGCCTACTATATCTGCAATGCTGGGCATATCATTCCCAAATGCGACAACTGGTTCACCGTTAAAAGCTATACTGGAATAGAATTTTTAAGCGAACTTTTTTCGAATATTCGCCCAACGTAATTTCCTAATAAAACGGCCTTCCTCTTCAGATACAAGGAAAGGCCGTTTTTTCTTTTTAGCCTGAAAGTATCCAGAAATATAATGAATAAAGGCAAAAGGGTTCATCTTTAAAGCGGCCAGTTTAGCCGAAGCTATCAGGCTTAATAGAGTGCCATAGCGCAGTCTATAAAATGCTTCACCCTGTTTCCGGCCCGAATGTTCAAAGTAATTCATCCCGGTAGGTCTGAGGTGTTTTACCAGTAAAGACTCATCTGTTATAACTTTCCATCCATGAAATCTAGCCAGCAATTCATCTGCTGTATCCCAGCCCATAGCGGGTTTAAGTTCGCCTATCTGAATAAAGCAGTGTTTTCTATAAGCTTTTAAGGCACCTCTAATATGATCTTTTCCGGTAAGATTTTCCGGGATCCATTTGTCTTTACGTTGTACACTGCAAAAACCTCCTGCCATGCCTGCTGTTGGATCCTCCTGGAAGTGCTGAGCAATACTTTCCAGGTAATTCTCCGGGAAGATGAGGTCTGCATCGAACTTGCAGATAATATCATAATCATCGTCCAGTTTATAAAAACCTTTATAAAATGCATTTATCACCTTGCTGCCTGGTGCATGTTCAGTAGAGGAATCATTTTTTACTAATTCAATCCAGGAATATTTGGCAGCGAAAGATTCAACGATTTCAGAAGTATTATCTGTAGAACTATCATCAACCACCACGACCTTATTTGGCCTTAGGGTTTGCTCTGCTAAAGACTGAAGGGTTGCTCCAATAAAATTAGCTTCATTATGGGCTGGAATAACTATGTTGATCTTCAAAAGTAGCAACATTAAAATGAATTGCTAAGATAGAATTTTAGCTGTAGACGCTTAAATCCTTTCTGCGTAAACGGCATAATATCTGGGTGTAAACTTTCTAAGGATGGGGCGAATCCCAATCTTATTCACAGGATTGGTCCATTTTTCAGTTTTCTTTATTTTCCAGCCGCTTTTTTCAAACAACCAGTCAAATTGCCAGTCTTCGAATTCATGATAATGCCGGTCCCATTTATCGGTTTTACTCCTGTATGCTGGTGCGAACCATAATTTCAAGGGGACACTCGCGATAATCTTATCAGCTTTTATTTCTCTAAGTATATTGTAGGGAGCAAGAAGGTGCTCAAAAATTTCAAAGGCGGTTACCAGATCGTAACTTTCTTCCTTTACAGCTCTAAAATCATTGTCAAGATCTTCTCCGGTAGTATTGGTGACATCATATCCATTTTCCTTCATAATTATGGAAAAAGGATTCTCAACACCAAGATCCAGCACTTTTGCTGGGGGTGGAGTAACTTCTTTTAAAAAAGAAAGGGTTTTATGATACCGTTTTTCCGGAAAGGTATTCTCGTACATTTTAAACCTGGTAAGTGATGGCATTAATGTTCATTCCCGCCCCAACGCTGGCAAACATTATTATGTCTCCTTTTTCAAGTTTCTGATTTTCAATTTTACCTCTATTAACCAGATCGAATAAAGTAGGAACTGTTGCAACACTACTATTCCCCAGTTCATGAATGGTCATAGGCATCACATTCTCTGGAGGAGTCATATTGTGCAACTTATAGAACCGCTGAATGATGGCATGATCCATTTTTTCGTTCGCCTGGTGAATAAAGATCTTTTTCAGGTCATTGATAGATTTGCCGCTGTTTTCCAGGCATTGTTTCATGGCATTTGGCACATTCAATAGAGCGAATTCGTAGATCTTCCTTCCGTGCATTTTTATATACCTGATATCTTCCGGAGCAGTTGTATGATTGGATTTTCCAAAATAGATATATTCAGATTCCTGAAAAGAGTAAGTGGCTGTTTCGTGTGACAATATCCCTGCATCACTTTCTGAAGCTTCCAGAATCACTGCCCCGGCACCATCAGAAAAGATCATAGAGTCCCGGTCATGCTTGTCTACTACACGTGAAAGAGCCTCAGCGCCTATCACTAAGCATTTTTTCGCAAGGCCGGCTTTGATAAAAGCATGGGCCTGAATCATTCCTTCTATCCACCCCGGACACCCGAACAGAAGATCGTATCCAACACATTTGGGGTTTTTAATTCTTAAATGTGCTTTCACCCGGGTAGCTAAACTTGGGACCGTATCACTTTGGATAGATCTGGATTTAACATCACCATAATTATGGGCAACGATAATGTAATCTAAGGTTTCCGGATCTATTCCCGAACTTTCTATTGCTTTTTGACCTGCGATAACTGCTATATCTGAGGTGTTTAATTTCTCGTCCAGGTATCTTCTTTCTTCTATTCCGGTAATAGCTTTAAATTTCCTGATAGTGGTTTCGTTATCATGCGGAAATGTAGAGCCATCAAGATTATAGAACTCATGTTGATCAAAGTCAGCATTCCTGGTTACTACATTTGGTATATAACTTCCGGTCCCTGTAATTTTGCAATTCATCTGACTAGTCTAGTGGATTTGGTTCACAATTTAAATAAATATCTTACAAATTTATTAAAGCTGCCAAAATTTGGTCGTTAAAAAACCTGCCGGCTGACAGGTTTTAAATTTTGAACTCTTATGCTTCAGCATATTCCTCTGTGGGAGGGCAGGTACACATCAGGTTTCTATCCCCGAATGCCTCATCAACTCTCCGTACACTTGGCCAGAATTTATTTTCATGTAAATGGCTAAGAGGATATGCCGCTTTCTCTCTGGAATATGGCAATTTCCACTCATCTGAGGTAAGCATATGTATGGTATGCGGTGCGTTCTTCAATACGTTATTTGGCTCATTTTCAGAAACCTCATCAATTTCCTTTCTAATGGAGATAAGGGCATCACAAAAACGATCAAGTTCAGCTTTGCTTTCACTTTCTGTAGGCTCTATCATCATGGTGCCTGCAACCGGGAAGGAAACTGTAGGAGCATGGAAGCCATAATCTATCAATCGCTTGGCGATATCTGTTACTTCAATTCCTTGTTCCTT
This sequence comes from Christiangramia sp., assembly GCA_024644145.1. GTDB lineage: Bacteria > Bacteroidota > Bacteroidia > Flavobacteriales > Flavobacteriaceae > Christiangramia. The sequence continues at coordinate 8,068 of JAHELO010000012.1, read as the reverse complement.
GAAAGGCCTGCAATCTATGATCATTTCATGGGCAGCACGTCCTCGTTCTCCGGAATAAAGTGTTTTATAATGACCTTTTAGTCTTTCCTTTATATAATTTGCATTTAAAATCGCATATTCAGTCGCTTTCTGAAGTCCCCCGGTTCCCAGCATTTTTATATAGCCATAGGATATTAAGCATACAAGTGAAGATCCCCATGGTGCAGAAGAAATAGCTCCTATCGCCTTCTCACCACCGGTTTTAATAATAGGGTTGCCCGGAAGGAAAGGTTTTAACTGCTCTGCTACACAAATTGGTCCAACACCTGGCCCACCACCACCGTGTGGTATGGCAAACGTCTTGTGTAAGTTTAGATGACAAACGTCAGCTCCAATTCTACCTGGGTTAGTAAGTCCAACCTGAGCATTCATATTAGCGCCGTCCATATAAACCTGGCCTCCATTTTCATGGATTATATTAGTGATCTCCCTTATGGCAGATTCAAATACGCCATGTGTAGATGGATAAGTAACCATTAATGCAGCCAGATTATCTTTATGCTTTAAAGCTTTCTCCCTAAGATCGTCTACATCAATATTTCCATTCTCAGATGCTTTAGTTACAACTACTTTCATTCCAGCCATCACTGCAGAGGCGGGATTGGTACCGTGGGCAGATGATGGAATAAGGCAAACATTTCTATGACCTTCACCATTTGCTTCGTGATATGCTCTAATAACCATAAGACCTGCATATTCTCCCTGTGCCCCTGAATTTGGCTGTAGTGAAGTTGCTGAAAATCCTGTGATCTCTGTAAGTTGAGCTTCCAGTTCCTTTAATACGGTTTGATATCCTTCTGCCTGCTCTACCGGTACGAACGGGTGTAAATTTGCCCATTGCGGATTGCTTAACGGAAGCATTTCTGAAGCGGCATTCAGCTTCATAGTACAAGATCCTAAAGAGATCATGGAATGGTTCAAAGAAAGATCCTTTCGCTCAAGTTTTTTAATGTAGCGCATCAATTCAGTCTCTGAATGGTACAGGTTGAAAACTTCATGAGTTAAAAACTCTGTTCTTCTTTGAAGACTTTCCGGGATAGCAGATCTTTCAGATAAACTATCAATTTTTTTATTTTCCTTCTCTGCCAATTCTGCAAAAACAGCAACGATGGCATTTAGGTCATCTGTGGTCGTGGTTTCATTAATAGAGATACAAACACTTTCGGCATCCGGATAGAAGAAATTAATCTCATTCTTCTCAGCGATAGATTTTATTTTTGAAGCATCCACTTTTACGTGAATAGTATCAAAAAACGCTGAATTCAATTGCTCAAATCCAAGTTCTTTTAATTCATCTTCCAGACTTACCGCAGAAGCATGAACGATATTCGCAATATATTCCAGACCCCTTGGGCCATGGTATACGGCATACATTCCAGCCATTACGGCAAGAAGCACCTGTGCAGTACAAATATTGGAAGTAGCCTTATCTCTTTTTATATGTTGCTCTCTAGTTTGAAGAGCCATTCTAAGCGCATTATTTCCATCCAGATCTTTAGTAAGACCAATTATTCGTCCGGGTAGATTACGCTTATATTCTTCTTTGGTCGCGAAATATGCCGCATGAGGGCCACCGTAGCCTAGTGGAATACCAAAACGTTGGGTAGTTCCCACTACAACATCTACTCCAAGTTCTCCCGGAGCCTGTAGTTTTACAAGACTAAGGATGTCTGCTGCTACAGCAGTTTTTATTCCGGCATTTTTACAGTTTTCTACAAAGTTAGAATAGTCGAAAATCTGTCCGAATTTTCCTGGGTATTGGACCAGGGCGCCAAAATATTCATCTGAAAAATCAAATTCTTCATGATTGCCTACTATCATATCGATCCCAAGGAAATTCGCTCTTGTTTCCATAAGCGAAATAGTTTGGGGGAGAACCTGTTGCGATACAAAGAATTTGTTTACGTCGTTCTTCTTTTGATTACGATCGCGTACAGCATGAAGCAAAGCCATGGCTTCTGCCGCGGCAGTAGACTCATCCAGGAGTGATGCATTAGCGATCTCCATTCCTGTAAGGTCACTTACCATGGTTTGGAAATTCAATAAAGCTTCAAGTCGTCCCTGAGCAATTTCTGCCTGGTAGGGAGTATAGGCAGTATACCAACCTGGATTTTCAAGAATATTTCTTTGAATTACCGCTGGTAAAATTGCCTGATGATATCCCAGACCTATATATGTTTTAAAAACTTTATTCTTTTCAGAAAGTTTTTTGATATGTTCTGCATATTGGTTTTCGCTCATAGCCTTTGGTAGGTTAAGAGGGCTATGCAGACGAATATCGTCTGGCAGGGTTTCGTAGATTAATTGTTCTATAGACTCTACGCCTACAGTGTCCAACATTTCCTGTAAATTTTCAGCTTTGGGGCCAATGTGACGTAATGCGAAAGAATCTGTTCTCATTAAAATAAATAGTTGTGTTTTTCGTGCAGCGAAAATACATAAATTCATCCTAATTTTTTAGCCTTTAGTTGGATACAGTTGTTAAGATTTTCAGGTGAAATTTTGCAGTTGAAATTAATGTGTAATTTCGTAAAATGAAGTATCTGAAAAATGCTTTTGAACTATACATCAACAGCAGTATTCATGTCTCTTTTGCGGTGGTCGCTTTAAGTCTTGTTACTTACCTGGAGTATGATATGGATGTTGATCTTAATCTGCTTGTATTCACCTTTTTTGCGTCTGTAACTGGTTATAATTTTGTGAAATATGCCGGAATCGCCAAACTTCATCATTTAAGTTTGGCAACCAACCTTCGGGTTATCCAGATATTTTCTCTGATGAGTTTTCTAGCCCTGCTATTCTATGTTTTTAAATTAAATAGTACAGTGCTTCTGGCAGCGGGGATTTTGGGTTTGTTTACCCTTTTCTATGCTGTACCGCTCTCCCGGAATGGAAAGAATCTTAGAAGTCTGCCGGGACTCAAGATCTTTATAATTGCTTTGGTATGGGCTGGGAGTACAGTATTGTTGCCGCTTATAAATGGACATAAATACCTGGGGTTAGAGGTAATTGTGGATTTTATTCAGCGTTTACTATTAGTAGTGATTTTAACCTTACCCTTCGAAATAAGAGATCTTGAGTTCGATAAAGAGGCTTTAGGTACAATTCCGCAGAAAATTGGAGTCTTCAGGACTAAAGTATTTGGCACTTTTTTGTTAGTGTTGATCTTTTTTATAGAATTACTACAAAAGTCTTTTGAATCTGATGGTTTTCTGGCTTTATCGATCCTGTTATTAGGATTAGGTTTTTTTCTGTGGGGAGCAAAGAAAAGGCAGAGTAAATATTATTCAGCATTTTGGGTAGAAGCGCTTCCAATGCTTTATTTGGGAGTGTATTTATTGTTTAAGTCCTTTCTTCCGCAAATTCCTTTTTAATCTGTTCCCGCCATTGGTGTTTGGTATCCTCAGGGCAGGTTTCAATTTTCGATTTTTTTAATAATCCCGTAAGCTTAGAATTTTTAGTCGAGAATTTGCGACAGGTTTTGCAAAATAACAAATGAAGCATCAGGCGTGCCTTTTCAAAATTATTTGCTTCTTCATATTGTGCTTTATTACAGCAAGCGGCTGCTTCGCTACAATCAATAAAAAAAAACTTACTTTTTATACTCATAATTAGAACCAATTTTTTTCTAGACAGGCAGCCAAAGCGGTTCTGGCTCTATGTATAATAACCCACAGGTTAGACGGCGTGATATTAAATTCATTACAGATTGCTTCGGTATCTGCACCATCAATTGTTTTCCTTTTAAAGATCTCAGCATGCTTTTCATTAATACTATCCAGACATTCCAGGATGGCCAGCCCAAGTTCATTGTTTTCCATTTCATCTTCAGCCGTTTTGTCAAATTGATCGGCTACCTGTTCTTCCAGCCATTCTCCTTCATTGTAATCGTCGGTATAACTTATCTTTACTTCAGCTTTTCCTTTTCGTGAATTGATCCTGCGATAATGGTCTATTATTTTTCGCTTTAAGATCGAAATCAACCAGGTTCGTTCGCTTGCTTCACCTTTAAAATATTTAGCCGATTTAAGCGCGGCTAAAAATGTTTCTGAGATAAGGTCATTCGCTACCTCACGATTATTCACCCGAACAATCGTGTAATTAAACAGGTAGTCTGAATATCTGTCGACCCATTTATTAGGATCGAGTGTGTGAGCTGACATTATCTAGGTTTCACCGGGTTATACCCAAAAATAGCAAAAGAAAGATTAGCAATAGTTATAGAAAAGATAAGATTTCCAGATCGCCTAACGCTCAGGGCTATTTAGAGATCAATCCGGCCCTTCGCAATAAAGCATCAGGTTTTGGTTCTTTGCCTCTAAATCTTTTATAAAGTTTCATTGGATGTTCAGTGCCTCCTTTAGATAATATATGTTCTTTGAACTTGTCTGCGATATCTTTACTGAATATGCCATTTTCGGTAAAGTACTCAAAGGTATCGGCATCCAGGACTTCAGCCCATTTATATGAATAATAACCCGCTGAATATCCTCCCTGAAAAATATGAGAGAAGGCAGTACTCATGCAGTTAGTTTCCACATCTGGATACAACTTAGTGGGTTCAAATGCTTCGGCTTCGTGGCGCTTTACATCGGTTACATTTGAAGGATCTATGGCGTGCCAGCTTAGATCTAGCATTCCAAAACTTAATTGGCGTAGAGTCGCCATGCCTTCAAGGAAATTCGCTGATTCTTTAATTTTATCTATATATTCCTGAGGAATCGTTTCCCCGGTTTCATAATGTTTTGCAAATAACTTAAGTGCATCTTTTTCATAGCACCAGTTCTCCAGCACCTGGCTTGGCAATTCTACAAAATCCCAATAAACATTTGCTCCAGATAGACTAGGGTAGGTGGTGTCTGCTAGCATTCCATGCAGGGCGTGACCAAATTCATGAAAAAGGGTTGTTACTTCATTAAATGTAAGAAGTGAAGGTTGTTTCTTTGTAGGCCTGGTAAAGTTACAGACTATTGAGATATGGGGTCTTTCATTTTTGTCTTTATGAACATACTGTTGTTTATATATAGTCATCCATGCTCCGTCTCTTTTTCCGGAACGTGGATGGAAGTCGGCATAGAATAATGCAACCTCATCACCATGTTCATTTGTGACATTATAGGTTTTTACATCTGGATGGTAGATGTCTATATTATTAACCTGCTTGAAATTCAGGCCATATAGTTTCCTGGCAATGGTAAACACCCCATCAATCACATTTTCTAGCTGGAAGTAAGGCTTCAGCTTCTCATCGTCCAGATTGAATAATTTTTGTTTTAATTTTTCACCATAATAAGCTGCGTCCCATTTTTGTAATTGATCGATTTGGTCAAGCTCTTTGGCAAAATTTTCTAATTCCTCAAATTCTTTTTTTGCTGCAGGTTTCGCTTTTTCCAGCATTTCGTTTAAAAATGAATGTACTTTCTCAGGAGTTTCCGCCATGCGCTCTTCCAATACAAAATGGGCGTGAGTTTTAAAGCCTAATAGCTGTGCTCTCTTAAACCGAAGCTTCGCTATTTCTAATACTTTTTCCTGATTATCTAGTTCGTCATTATGAAATCCTCTGGAGCCGAAAGCCAGAGATAATTCTTTTCTCAAATCCCTATCCTCTGCATATTTCATGAAAGGGATATAACTTGGGTAGTCCAGCGTGAAAAGCCATCCATCTTTTTCTTTAGACTCAGCAATAGACCTTGCTTCTTCCTTAAAGCTTTCGGGTAATCCGCCAAGTCTGTTCTCGTCTGTGATCAACAGTTCATAGCGGTTGGTTTCAGCCAGGACGTTTTCACCAAATTGTAATGAAAGCCTGGATAACTGTTTGTCTATTTCCCGTAATTCCTGCTGTTTATCTTCAGCAAGGTTAGCTCCATTCCGGGTAAAAGCTTTAAATTTTTTATCCAGTAAGGTCTCCTGTTCTATGTTCAGTTCTAATGAACTTTTATTTTCATAGACAGTTTTAATCCTGTTGAAAAGTTCTTTATTCAGGATAATATCATTTTTAAATTCGGAAAGAATAGGAGAGACTTCCTGAGCAATCTTCTGAATTTCTTCGTTGGTTTCCGCTGAATTGATATTGAAAAAGATGCTGGTGATCCGGTCCAGTTTATGCCCTGAGAATTCCAGCGCCTCTATAGTATTCTGAAAATTAGGATTCTCTTTAGACCTGGTAATTGCCTCAATCTCTTCTTTTGCCAGATCTACTGCTTTTAAAATTGCAGGCTTATAATCTTCAGTGTTTATTTTGGAAAAAGGGGCATATTCAAAGTCTGTTAATAATATATTCTGAGTATCCATATAAAATTTTCGATTAACGCTATTAGTAAAAATTATTAGCTTAAATGTGTGATTTATAATTTTTTAACTAAATTGCCATCTTATAAGTAAGAAAATTAACTCAAAGTTTACAATAAAATTAAAAATGTAGTTTACGAAGTACTGGTTTTATATTTAGAATGGTTAATAAATTATAACACAGATTTACAAAGTATACTACTGAAGGGCTGCAATCGCAGCCTTTCTATTTTTTAAGCGATTTCGCGCCTTCAATCACTTTTTGCTTTAAACCTTCCTTGTACATTATAATTCTGTCCAGTACACATTTATCTGATGCGCCAATGATCTGTGCAGCCAGTATACCTGCATTTTTCGCACCATCTAACGCAACAGTTGCTACCGGGACACCACCAGGCATTTGTAAAATGGAGAGTACAGAATCCCATCCATCTATAGAATTTCGGGATTTTACTGGTACTCCTATAACAGGTAAGGGGGACATTGATGCAACCATCCCAGGAAGATGAGCTGCTCCACCGGCACCTGCAATAATCACTTTTATCCCTTTTTCATGAGCAGTTTTGCTGAAATCATAAAGTTTTTCCGGTGTTCTGTGAGCAGATACAATGTCTACTTCAACTTCAATATCAAAACCTTTTAAAATATCGATGGCTTCCTGCATTACCGGAAGATCGCTGGTACTACCCATTATTACGGCTACTTTTCCCATTCTATTTTTCTTTGCTTATTACTTTTATACTGTTCTTAACCTCCTGAGCAATTTGTCGTGCCTTTGAGAGATCTTTATTTACTATGGTAACATGTCCCATTTTTCTATAAGGCCTGGTTATTCTCTTGCCATAGATGTGAGGAGTAACTCCTTCAAATTTTAGGATTTTTTCTATATTCTTGTAGATCACCTCTCCTTCATGATCTTCAGCACCTACCAAATTTACCATTATCCCGCCTACTTTACTGTCGGTATTACCTAACGGAAGATCCAGGATCGCGCGAATATGTTGTTCAAATTGATTGGTGTAAGAGGCTTCTATGCTATAATGTCCACTATTATGTGGCCTGGGTGCTACTTCGTTGATAAGGATCTCATCATCTTCGGTCTGGAACATTTCAACAGCCAGTAGGCCTACATGCTCAAACGCTTTTGAAACTTTTTCAGCCAGTGCTCTTGCTTTTTTGGCAACCTTATCTTCTATTCGGGCCGGACAGATCACATATTCTACCTGGTTCGCCGTAGGGTGAAATTCCATTTCTACTACGGGATATGTCATCATATCGCCTGATGGGTTTCTAGCCACAATAACTGCAAGTTCATTTTTGAAAGGGATCAGTTGCTCCGCGATACATTGTCCATCACTCAGGTTTTTGAGGTCATCCTGATGTTTGATGACCGAAACTCCTTTGCCATCATATCCACCAGTAGCGCTTTTCCAGACAAAAGGGATTTTAACTATACCTTTCTCAACTGCAGATTTTAATTCTTCAAGAGTTGAAAAGGAATTGAACTCTGCGGTTGGGAGATTATTTGCTTTGTAGAATTGTTTCTGAGTTGCTTTATTCTGGATCTTCTCCAAAGTATCTGCAGAAGGATAGGTTTTTATTCCTTCAGCTTCCAGTTGCTTAAGGGCTTTTATATTTACCCCTTCAATCTCAAAAGTAACCACATTTGCTTGTCTTCCAAATTGCAAAACGGTTTCATAATCCATAAGATCTCCCTTTTCAAATAGGTCACAGGAAATCC
>JAHELO010000290.1 GCA_024644145.1 Christiangramia sp. | reverse complement strand
TGGATCGCATCCCCGGTTGGCACAGGTCCCCCCATATTCCCGGTTATCTGCTATGGCCACCTTCAGTCCTTCAGCAATACATTCCCTAGCTACACTTTTTCCGGCAGTCCCGGTGCCCATCACAAAAACATCAAATGATTCAAATCCCATAATTCCTTTTCTTTTTCAGTGAAATTAGCCAAGAAAAGAATGGATTTGCGTTAGGAAAATGGTAAAAATGAGCAAAATGCTATTTAATCGTTAAAAATCAATTAACTGGTTGTAAGGCAATTTGGATGAATTTATCTTTGCGGCAATGAGTACAAGCCTTATCGCCCAAAAATTTGCACAGTCCCCGCAACAGGAGGAACTGCGAAATGCTATTGCCTCTTCCGACTCCGCTCAGGATGACAAAAAAATAAATATTCACCTTAAAGGCCTGGTAGGCTCAGCACTTTCCTTTGTTGTTGCTGATGCTTTTAAGGAAGCAGATCATCCTTTCCTGATGATCTTTAATGATAAAGAGGAAGCTGCTTATTATTTAAATGATCTTGAACAGCTGGTTGGAGAGAAAAATGTATTATTCTACCCGGGTAGCTATAGAAGACCATACCAGATTGAAGAAACCGATAATGCGAATGTCCTGCTTCGTGCGGAAGTTCTAAACCGTATTAATTCCCGAAAAAAACCTGCGTTAATAGTTACCTATCCCGATGCTTTGTTCGAGAAAGTGGTTACCCGGAAGGAACTGGATAAAAGCACTCTGAAGATTTCAGTAGGCGATGAGCTTTCTATAGATTTTGTAAATGAAGTTCTTTTCGAATACCAGTTCAAACGAGTGGATTTTGTTACTGAACCCGGTGAATTTTCTGTAAGAGGAGGAATCATTGACGTATTCTCGTTCAGCCATGACGAACCTTACAGGATTGAATTTTTCGGCGATGAGATAGACAGCATCAGGACCTTTGATGTAGAAACACAGCTTTCTACAGATAAAAAGAAGAAGATCTCTGTAATGCCGAATGTAGAGAACAAGCATCTCGACGAGGTTAGAGAAAGCTTTTTGAAATATATTTCAGCAAAGACCATCGTTTTTATAAAGAATCTTGACCTCCTTTCGGCCCAGGCAGATAAGCTGTTCAAAAAGGCAGAAGAGGCTTTTAAGCAACTTTCAGACGATATAAAACATAGTGCTCCTAATGAACTTTTTTGTAATGGTGAGCTTATTAAAAAGCAGTTGCTGGAATATGCTTCAGTTGAGCTGAGTAACCAGCCTTTTTTAAAGGCCGGAACAACCATTGAGTTTCATACTAAACCTCAGCCATCATTCAATAAGCAATTTGATCTGCTTATAGACAACCTAATCGAAAATCAGGAAGCTGGATATACAAATTTTATCTGTTGTGTTAGTGAACAACAGGCAAAGCGGTTCCATGATATTTTCGACGACCAGGAGAGGGAGGTTAAATACCAGACCCCTGTATTTTCCATGTTCCAGGGGTTTATCGATGAAGATTCAAAAACAGTTTGTTATACAGATCATCAGATCTTTGAACGGTACCATAAATTTCATCTAAAGAACGGTTATGCCAAAAAACAGGCAATCACGTTAAAGGAACTTACCAATCTTGAGGTTGGAGATTATGTTACTCATATAGATCATGGAATTGGAAAGTTCGGCGGACTTCAAAAAATAGATGTAGAAGGCAAGAAACAGGAGGCCATAAAACTTATTTACGGCGAACGCGACATTTTATACCTGAGTATTCATTCTCTTCATAAGATTTCCAAATTCAACGGGAAAGACGGCAAGCCTCCCAAGATTTATAAACTGGGCAGTAACGCCTGGAAAAACCTTAAAAAGAAGACCAAGGCCAGGGTTAAACATATTGCCTATGATCTTATTAAGCTGTATGCCAAGAGGAGAATGGAAAAAGGTTTCAAGTATGATCCAGACTCCTATCTGCAGCATGAACTTGAGGCTTCTTTCATGTATGAAGATACTCCAGACCAAAGCTCTGCCACGGCTGCGGTAAAAGCCGATATGGAGAATGAAAGACCTATGGATCGCCTGGTATGCGGGGATGTTGGCTTCGGAAAAACAGAGATCGCTATAAGGGCAGCATTCAAGGCGGTAGATAACAATAAGCAGGTTGCGATCCTGGTTCCTACTACCATACTGGCATTTCAGCATCATCAAACATTTTCTGAAAGACTGAAAGATTTCCCGGTAAGAATAGATTATTTAAATAGATTCAGAACTGCCAAGGAACGAAAACAAACCCTTGATGACCTTGAAAACGGGAAAGTTGATATTATAATAGGCACCCACCAGCTGGTTAGTAAAGCTGTAAAATTCAAAGATCTCGGGCTGCTTGTCGTTGATGAAGAACAGAAATTTGGGGTTGCTGTAAAAGATAAATTGAAGACCATTAAGGAGAATGTTGACACCTTAACATTAACTGCTACGCCAATTCCAAGAACCCTCCAATTCAGTCTAATGGCTGCGCGGGACCTCTCTACTATTACCACTCCACCACCAAACCGTTATCCTATTGAAAGTCATGTGATACGATTTTCGGAAGAAACTATACGTGATGCCATTTCTTATGAGATTCAGCGAGGTGGCCAGGTCTTCTTTATCCATAATAGGGTGGAAAACATCAAAGAGGTGGCAGGAATGATTCAACGACTGGTACCAGATGCTAAGATTGGGGTAGGTCATGGCCAGATGGAAGGTAAGAAACTGGAAAAATTAATGCTGAGCTTCATAAATGGTGAATTCGATGTCCTAGTCTCTACCACTATCGTTGAAAGTGGTCTTGACGTGTCAGATGCTAATACGATCTTTATAAACAACGCCAACAATTTTGGCCTTTCTGATCTTCACCAGATGCGTGGCCGGGTAGGACGTAGCAATAAAAAGGCCTTCTGTTACTTTATAACTCCACCTTATTCTGCAATGACCGAAGATGCCAGGAAACGTATCACAGCACTGGAACAGTTTTCAGAACTCGGCAGTGGATTCAATATCGCGATGAAAGATCTTGAAATTCGTGGAGCAGGAGACCTGTTAGGAGGAGAACAAAGCGGATTTATAAATGATATTGGTTTTGACACATACCAAAAGATCCTGAACGAAGCCATTGAAGAGCTTAAAGAAAATGAATTCCGAGATCTATATGCCGAGACTGAAGATGTGGAACATAAGGATTTTGTAAAAGACACCCAGATAGATACAGATTTTGAGCTTCTTTTCCCTGATGATTATATCAATAATATTACTGAAAGACTAAACCTGTATACAAAGCTAAATACTCTAAAGACCGAGGAGGACCTTCAGCAATTTGAAG
>JAHELO010000289.1 GCA_024644145.1 Christiangramia sp. | reverse complement strand
AGGTCGTTAAATCTTTTCTGAAAGAAAAATATAACAAACCCGGAAATGTATACCTGGGAGTAGTTCATAGATTAGACAGACCTACCAGCGGGATTGTTGTTTTTTCTAAAACTTCAAAAGCACTACCCCGACTCAATAAATTGTTTCAGGATAAAAAAGCTAAAAAAACCTATTGGGCTGTAGTGAAAAATATGCCACCTCAGGATTCTGGTGAGCTTATCCATTTTATGAAAAGGAATTCTAAGCAGAATAAATCATACGCCCATAAAAATGAAGTTCCTGAAAGTAAAAAGGCAATTTTAGAATACAGATTGCTAAAAAAGCTGGACAATTATTATCTCCTGGAAATAGACCTGCATACTGGACGACATCACCAGATTAGGAGTCAGTTATCAGCCATTGGTTGTCCCATAAAGGGAGATCTAAAATATGGTTTTGACCGTAGTAACAAAGATGCAAGCATCCACCTGCATTCCAGGGAATTAAAATTCAGCCATCCCGTAAGTAAAGAACTTATCCATATAATTGCCCCTCCACCCTCAGACCCTATTTGGGATGCTATTATGAAATAATTAAAGTTTTCAAGTTTTATAATTAGTATTTTTAAGTAAAAATTTGAAACTATGAAATGGCGTGGAAGAAGACAAAGCGGAAATTTAGAAGATCGCAGAGGCTCCTCTGGTAAAGGTAAATTAATCGCAGGGGGTGGAATTATAGGAGTAATTTTTGTAATTGCTCAGTTTGTCCTGAGTGATGGAGACGTTTCTGTACTCAATCAACTTGGCGGTACCGGTGAAACTACTGAAACCCGGGAATTGACCGCTGAAGAGAAAGAACTCGGGGAGTTTACTGCCACTGTCCTGGCAGATACCGAAGATACCTGGAATAACATTTTTTCTCAGAATAATAGACAATACCGGGAGCCAGGACTCGTCCTGTTTTCAGATGCTGTACAAACCGCTTGTGGCGGTGCATCTGCAGCCAGTGGTCCTTTTTATTGTCCTGCAGATCAAAAGATATATATGGACCTGAGGTTTTTCGAGGAATTACGTACCCGTTTTGGGGCAAAAGGAGGTGATTTCGCGATCGCTTATGTGATGGCTCATGAGGTTGGTCACCATGTTCAAAATTTGCTGGGCACTGCGACCAAGGTCAGGCAGCTACAGCAACAAACCAGTAAAACCGAAGCTAATGAATTATCTGTTGCTTTGGAATTACAGGCCGACTTCTATGCAGGGATCTGGGCTCATCATAACAGGAAATACCTGCAGGAGGGTGATATTGAGGAAGCTTTGAGTGCTGCTAATGCCGTAGGGGATGATGCCATTCAAAAGAGAACCAGTGGCAGTGTGAATCCAGATTCATTTACTCATGGTACTTCTGAGCAACGTATGCAATGGTTTATGAAGGGATTTAAAACTGGGGACATAGCACTTGGAGATACCTTTAAAACTGTACTGAATTAGATAACTTATTAGACAGTCTTCTTTTTGTTTACTGAAAGTAAACTTTCAATAACCACGGCGCTAATTATAATGGAACCGCCAATTAGAGTTTTATAGGAAGGGATTTCACTAAGGAAAATTGCCCCGAGAATAATTCCATAGACCGGTTGAATACTGCTCATAATACTTGCGGCGGTAATACTAAAATTCTTAAAACTTTGTAGAAATAAGGTATGGCCTATACATGTGGTTAGCACTGCTAATATTAATAGCGGTTTCCATTGAATTGAAACCATATTGAAATCGCTGAAGAATACTGAAGGAGAAAGGAAGGCTGAAATTACCAGGATCTGATAGAACATCAACGCTGAGCCATTATATTTTTTCACCTCCTTTTTCATTAGTAGGTTCCGCAGTGCATAGAATACCGCTGAAATAATTCCGAAGAGAATAGCCACAAAATAATCATTCTCCAGATCAAATTCCGGGCTCAAAAAATAGATTCCTCCCAGGACTAAAAGTCCCAGAGCTATGTGAACTTTATCCAATTTAGACTTAAAGAACAAAGGTTCCAGAAAGGCTGTTATAACCGGATATGTGAATAAAGATAACAGGGCTATGGCTACGCTGGAATAGCGCAGAGAATAAAAATAGGTGATCCAATGTCCGCCTAGCAAAGCACCACTGATGATGAGCTTGAGCAGGTCGTTCTTATTTTCAACTTTCAGGTCTATCTTCTTCCAACGGCAATAGAGATAAAAGACTATAGCGGCAATGCAACACCTGTAAAAAATGGTGACCACCGGATGCAGGTCTATATACCTGCCCAATACCCCGGAGGTGCTTATAAGTAAAACTGCAAAATTTAGGTGAAGAATATTGGTAAGGTCCTTACGTCTATTAGAAATTTCCTGCATACTATCTTGATAATTCCCTGCTTTTCTCCATAATGATTTCCTTTACCGGCCTGTTCTCAATATTACTTTCAAGCCAGCTAATAATATCCAGATAGAGAAATGCCCTCCTCTCATAAGGATGGTCCTCGAATTTCTTTAACGTTGCATGTAGTTTCCTGAATTCATCTTTGATCGCCAATGGAGAAACATCGGGTAAGTTCCTAAGGAATCTGATCATTTCCTTCTGTACCTCATGCATATCATCCATTTTTATCAGGAATTTATATGTGGATTTTACAAGGCGGTCTAAATGATAATCCAGGCCGGCTTCATAATGAGCCACCAGGTTGAGGATACGTGCAAAACACATGAGGTCCTGCCGCATCTCCAGGGTTTTATTGCTTATGATCTTTTTCAGGAATTCTATACACCTTTTATTATCCCCATCCCCAAAGTATAAACAGGCTATTTTATAATAGAAAACCATGATATGATGTTCATCCAGTCTCCCTTTGAACCTCTGAATCTTTTCGTTGATCTTATTTATAAGTTCATCTGAATTACTGAACTCTCCTTTCATAAATCGCAGGTTCAGCTTATTGGAGTAAACATATAGAAATGAGAGTGCAGAAATATTATCATTATGCGGAATCTTTGGGTCTCTCAAAGAATCTTCCAGCTGTTTAAGAGTTTCCTCGAAAAGCTGAGTATGATTTAAATAAAAAAGAGACTCCAGCAGATAATGACTTCCTTTTAAATAGGAAACCGGATGAATAGGAATCAAATGCTTGTATTCTATAAAGAGATCTTTCCATTTCATAGAGTACCTGTAGCAACCCAGGAAATCCTGGATCAAAAAACTATACCACAAATGCACCTTATACAACCACAAACGTTCCCTGAAACCAAGCTCTTTATAATTATAAGCCGGCAATTTTTCTTTGAAATATGCCTTTATCTCCTCTGCCTCTTCCTCACTTTTACAATAGCCT
>JAHELO010000288.1 GCA_024644145.1 Christiangramia sp. | reverse complement strand
AGGTATATTATCTAACATGATTTAATCTAACTAAAACGTTTGCGATAAATGTACAAAATTTGCAAGAGAAAGGGAAAGATTATAGCTAACTACAGGGTGTAAAAAAGCCCCGTGAAACGGGGCGCTAATTAATTCTTATTTCTCAGATCCCGGAGGATATTTCTCCATGATCTTCGCAACGATCTCGTTGATGCGATCCTGTTTCTTATTTACCTCGCGGGCAAGAGCGGCTGTACCCATTCCCTGCCATACCAGTTCTTTATCTTCAGAATCTATTAGATCTATATACAAAGTTCCTTCACTGGTACTGCTCACGGTATTAAAACCACTGCCCCAGTACCAGGGGTTCCATCCCCAGCCATAACCCCAGTGTGGATAACTGTTATTGTAGATGTTTATATTCTCATTGGTCTTTGTAAAAATGCTTACAAGAAGATCTGGATTCTCAGATTTTGCAAAACCCTTACGTTCCATTTCACTTTCAATAGCACGCAGAATTCTTTTCTTATCAAGGTCTGAGATCTCCGCTTTATCTATACCCGGTTTAAAGAAAGCATAGGTCCCGTAATTATTAAAGTCTGCTTCACGATCGTAGTCTGATGCAACTCTAACACTGCTGCAGGAGGTTAAAAAAACGGCCATTAACAGCAGGACCGGAGTAAATTTTAGGAGTTTCATAGGTTAGGTTTTAAAATTAAATACACTTTTAATCCAAAAGATCCGGATCTACGAGATTAGGAATGGTTAATTTCAATTGCGGATTCATATCCATCGCACGTTTGGCGGCGAAAATTGCTTCCTTGTTCCTTGCCCAGGATCTACGGGCAATTCCGTTATTAACATCCCAGAACAACATAGATTTCAAGCGGTCTTCTGATGCCTTATCACCTTCAAGAATCATGCCGAAGCCCCCGTTTATAACTTCTCCCCAGCCTACACCGCCGCCATTATGAATACTTACCCAGGTTGCTCCTCTAAAGCTATCTCCAATAACATTCTGAATTGCCATATCTGCCGTGAAGCGCGAGCCATCGTAAATATTAGATGTTTCGCGGTAAGGAGAATCAGTCCCGGATACATCGTGATGATCACGACCAAGTACCACCGGGCCTATTTCACCTCTTCCAATAGCATCGTTAAAAGCTTTAGCAATAGCGATCCTTCCCTCGGCATCTGCATATAAAATACGTGCTTTAGATCCTACAACCAGTTTGTTTTCCTGTGCTCCTTTTATCCATTGGATGTTATCCTGCATTTGTTGCTGAATCTCTTCCGGAGAATTTTTCTTCAATTCAAAAAGGACTTCAGTAGCGATCTCATCGGTTTTTTGGAGGTCTTCTTCTTTACCGGAGGCACAAACCCATCTAAAAGGGCCAAAACCATAATCAAAACACATAGGCCCCATGATATCCTGCACATAGCTAGGATACTTAAAACCTTTTCCATCCTCGTTCATAATATCGGCTCCGGCTCGGGAAGCTTCCAGAAGAAAGGCATTTCCGTAGTCAAAGAAATAGGTGCCTCTGGCCGTGTGTTTATTAATAGCAGTAGCCTGTCTTCTCAAACTTTCCTGTACCTTTTCCTTAAATTCTGCCGGGTTGGAAGCCATTAAATCGTTTGCTTCTTCAAAGCCGAGGTCTACCGGATAATATCCACCAGCCCATGGATTATGTAAAGACGTTTGATCACTTCCCAGGTCTATATAAATATTATTCTCAGCAAAATATTCCCAGATCTCTACTACATTTCCCTGGTAGGCGATGGAAACCACTTCCTTATTTGTCTTTGCTCTCCTTACTCTGTTTGCTAATTCTTCAATATCCTCAATAACTTCATCTACCCAGCCCTGTTTATGCCTGGTTTGAGTAGCTTTAGGATTTACCTCAGCACACACAGTAATACAACCTGCAATATTTCCGGCTTTTGGCTGAGCTCCGCTCATCCCTCCAAGCCCTGAGGTTACAAATAATTTACCTTCCAGGCCTTCACCATTTTTACTAATCTTGCGGCCCGCATTAAGAACGGTAATGGTAGTGCCATGAACTATCCCCTGCGGGCCTATGTACATATAACTGCCGGCCGTCATTTGCCCGTACTGTGTAACTCCAAGTGCGTTAAATTTTTCCCAGTCATCGGGCTGAGAATAATTCGGGATCATCATACCGTTGGTAACAACTACTCTTGGTGCATTTGGATGAGAGGGGAATAACCCCATGGGATGACCAGAGTACATGACCAGGGTTTGATGGTCGTCCATCATCGCAAGGTATTGCATTGTGAGGCGATACTGTGCCCAGTTCTGGAAGACCGCGCCATTACCGCCGTAAGTGATCAATTCTTCAGGATGTTGGGCAACTTCAGGATCCAGGTTATTTTGGATCATCAGCATAATTCCCCTGGCCTGAACGCTTTTTCCTGGATATTCATCAATAGGCCGGGCATAGAAATCGTAGTCTGGTTTGAATCTATACATATAGATCCTTCCGTATTTTTCCAGCTCTTCCTTAAATTCTGGAAGCAGGGTAGAATGATGCTTCTTGTCAAAATATCTCAGCGCATTTTCCAGTGCAAGTTTCTTTTCCTCATCATCTAAGATCTCCTTGCGTTTAGGGGCGTGATTTAGTGTATCGTCGTAAGCTTTAGCAGCCGGTAATTCGTTTGGGATTCCTTCAAGTATCTGCTCCTTAAAGTTCATTCGGTTTTATTCTTGTGAGTTAGTATTTTTATTATAGCCGTATGGGCAATGCCTGCAACCACTTTCACAGCAATAACCTCTCTTTAGATGATATTGTTCAGTAAAACAGCGGTAGCCTTCCGGAGTAAGGTAATAGTCTCCATCTTCTAACGGAATTCTTTTTTTCTGAAAATTCATGAGGCTAAAATACAATTTCTTATCTTCAATGCATGATTTTGATCGTGAACAAAAGGCTGCTTTCCGGCAGATTTAAAGGCATAAGTTTATGGCCTTTTGTGATACTGGAAAACAAGCAATTACAGAAAGACCGGTTTTTTCTGAATCATGAAAAAATACATCTGAGACAGCAAATAGAACTGCTGGTGATTTTCTTTTACGTCTGGTATGCGCTGGAATTCTTTATACGTTACCTGGATTGCCGGGATGGAATGCTGGCTTACCGGAATATAAGTTTCGAGAGGGAGGCTTATCGCAGGGAACGCGACCTTGGTTATTTAGATTCCAGGCCGCTCTGGGCCTTCAGGAATTTCCTGTAACTTTTTAATATTTTCATATTGGTTTCCGGTTCTTGTTTAATAATCCATATTACATTTTCTAAGCTATATCTATTAGTTTTGCACCTATGCAGGACATCTTTAAAAGC
>JAHELO010000011.1 GCA_024644145.1 Christiangramia sp. | reverse complement strand
AGGTGTTTCCCAATTACTTGCAGATACTGAAGTGCCTTCAGGTTATGTTAGCCAGATGAGACTGGTACTGGGTTCAGAAAACTCAGTAATTATTGATGGGGTTAAGCAGCCTTTGAATACTCCTAGCGCGCAACAATCTGGCCTTAAACTGCAATTGAATCAGGAATTTGTGGCAGGTGAGAATTATGCCTACCTACTGGATTTTGATGTTGATAAATCTGTAGTTACAACTGGTAACGGAGGATTTAATCTTAAACCGGTTATTAGACTTTCTGCCGAAGCAAATGCTGGAACCGTAGTAGGAAAAGTAGTATTGCCGGCCGGCCTTAATTTGCAGGTTCAAAGTCTTGTAGTACTAACCGGAAACTCAATAACTATCTCGGCATATACAGATGCAGATGGTAACTTTTCTCTTAATGGAGTTCCTGCTGGTGTATATAGTTTAGAGGTGATTCCGCAAGCAGATGCTAACCTGTCTAATTATGCGATTGGCACGGTTGAAGTAAAAAGAAATGAAACCACAGACCTCGGTGAACTGGAATTATAATTTTCCAGGTACATAACTCTGAATAAAGGGCAGCATTTAAAAGTGCTGCCTTTTTATTTTAACCTTTTTTTAACATTTGTAAATCCAATAAATTTTCAATTTGCGACGCTTACTACAAGTACGTATATTCACGACATCAAAATCTGAAAATCATGATGGAACACGATTCATCTGTTGATATTACGAGTATTAACGAGAAAATTGAAAGAGAAAGCGCTTTTGTAGACTTACTCACGCGCGAAATGAATAAAGTGATCGTAGGCCAGAAGCACATGGTGGAGCGGTTACTAATTGGCTTGTTGGGCCAGGGGCATATTTTGCTGGAGGGGGTTCCGGGACTTGCAAAAACGCTGGCTATTAATACTCTGTCTCAGGCAGTACATGGCAGCTTTAGCCGTATCCAATTCACTCCAGATCTTTTACCAGCAGATGTGATAGGTACCATGATCTATAATATGAAGGTGAATGATTTCAGTATAAAAAAAGGACCCATTTTCGCCAATTTCGTTCTTGCCGATGAGATAAACCGTGCTCCTGCCAAGGTACAGTCGGCTTTACTTGAAGCTATGCAGGAAAAACAAGTTACCATAGGCGATGAAACTTTTCGTCTGGATAAACCTTTTTTGGTAATGGCCACTCAAAACCCGGTGGAGCAGGAAGGTACTTATCCGTTGCCCGAGGCGCAGGTGGACAGATTCATGTTGAAAACGGTAATAAACTATCCTCAGATGGCTGAGGAGCAACTTATAATCAGAGCAAACCTTAAGGGCAGTTTTGAGAAGGTGAATCCGGTAGTGAGCCTTGAACAAATTCTTAGAGCGCAGGCTGCGGTGAGAGAAGTGTACATGGATGAGAAGATCGAGAAATATATTCTTGATATCGTCTTCGCGACCCGTAATCCTGAGAGATACAACCTTGAAGATATAAAACCTTTAATAAGCTTTGGAGCTTCGCCTCGAGGAAGTATAAATCTAGCAGTAGCTTCCAAGTGCTATGCATTCATCAAGCGAAGAGGATATGTGGTGCCTGAAGATGTTCGAGCCGTAGTACATGATGTGCTTCGTCATAGAATTGGAATCACCTATGAGGCTGAAGCTGAAAATATCACTTCTGAAGATCTCATAAACAAGATCGTGAATGAGATCGAAGTACCGTAAATCAGTTAGCGATATGCAGGAAGTTTAGGGAAATTAATAAACCATGTTCCCATAAGAACTGCTCATAAATACTGAAAACTGCCTACTGAATGATGGATACAAAGGAACTCCTTAAAAAAGTAAGAAAAATAGAAATTAAAACCCGCAGGCTGAGCGATCATGTCTTTGGGGGAGAATATCATTCTACATTTAAAGGAAGGGGAATGACCTTTAGTGAAGTGAGACAGTATCAATTTGGTGATGACGTTAGAAGTATAGACTGGAATGTTACAGCTCGATATAATGAGCCCTTCGTTAAGGTTTTCGAAGAAGAAAGGGAACTCACCATGATGCTGATGGTAGATGTATCTGGGTCTGAAATGTTTGGTACTAAAGAACAGTTTAAGAAAGAAGTTATTACCGAGATCGCTGCCACCCTGGCGTTTTCTGCCACAAAAAATAATGATAAGATTGGTCTGATGCTATTTTCAGATCGTATTGAGCTATATATCCCGCCCAAAAAGGGAAGATCCCATGTTTTAAGAATAATCCGGGAATTAATAGAATTTAAGCCGGAAGGCAAGAATACAGATATTGCAGGTGCCTTAAAATATCTTTCCAATGTAATGAAGAAAAAGGCGATCGTTTTCTTACTGTCAGATTTTATGGCAGAAGATTATCAGCATACCCTTAAGATCGTAGCTGGGAAACATGACGTAACCGGAATAAGAGTCTTTGATAAAATGGAACAGACCATTCCTAATCTGGGAATGGTGCAAATGCAGGATGCTGAAACAGGAGAATATATAACTGTAGATACTGGTTCAAAGGGGGTGAGAAGAGCATATTCAAAATATTTTCATGACCGCGTGAATTACTTTCACCAAAGCTTTAAGGTTAGTGGTGCTGGCACTATCAATAACCGGACAGATGAGAGTTACGTGAAAAAGTTATTGGGCTATTTTAAAAGGAGGGCTTAAGAGAACATGTTTAGAACTTATAAACACACATATCAAAATAAAAACATCTCAGGCGGCCTGGGATTTCTGTTTTTTATAGCATCATTTTTACTGGTAAATTATGCTGCTCAGGCCCAAGTTTCAGGAAAAATTGATTCCACGACCATCAAGATTGGGGAACAGATCAAATATCAACTGGAGGTCACTTCCAGTCCAGATGCCCTGGTTGTATTTCCGCAAGGTGAAACCTTTTCACCCCTTGAACTCGTAGAGGCAGGGGAACCTGACACTCTCCGAGAAAAAGGTAAGTTCAAATTGCTAAAGGAATATTTTTTAACCCAGTTCGATTCCGGTCGATATGTAATTCCTCGGCAGGAGGTTATTATAGAAAATAAAGCATACTATACAGATTCCATCCAGATCGAGGTAAAGGATGTAGTGGTAGATACCACCAAGCAAAAACTGTATCCTATAAAACCTTCGGTAGAAGTGTCACAGCCATTTAAGATCCCGGGCTGGTTCTGGTGGCTGCTTCTAATCCTTTTAATTGCAGGCCTTGTAGCCTTTCTGGTTATAAAAAAGAAAAAGAAAAATGCTGAAGAAGCTGAACTTCCGCCTTACGAAGAAGCGATGGCCGAATTGCAAAAGCTTGATAACGCGCACTACCTTGAGAAACGTGAAATAAAAGAATATTATTCTCAATTAAGTTTCGCAGTAAGAAAATATCTTGACCGCAAGATCTACGATCATGGTCTGGAAAGGACCACGAATGAATTGATAGATTATCTTGAGGAGCAGAAAAGTCAGGGAAAATTAAATCTTTCTAATGAAACCATCAGGGATTTTGAGAAGATCCTGAAAAGGGCAGATCTCGCGAAATTTGCAAGATCAAAACCAGATGTGATCACGGCAAAAGAAGACCGTTCCAGAACCCAACATGTAATAGATGATCTAAGGGCTTCAGTTCCTGAACCAACTGAAGAAGAGCTGCTTAAGGATGAAGAATTCCGCCGGGAGCAGGCCGCAAAACGTAAAAAACGTCGTATAATACTTGGGATCCTAGCCGGGGTAAGTGTTGTTGTCATTGGGGTATCCGCATTAATTGCGACTAAAGGATATAAATATGTTAAAGATACTTATCTGGGACATCCTACTAAAGAGCTGCTGGAAGGAGAATGGATTAGAAGTGAATATGGAAATCCTTCAGTAACCGTTACCACTCCCCAGGTGCTCGTACGCGGGGACATTGAAATGCCACAGGATGTTGAGCAAATGCTGGTAGGTTCTGAGACTTTTATTTACGGCAGCTTTCTTGGGAATTTCTATGTGACTTTGAGTACCATTAAATTTCAGGGAGAGGTAAAATTTGATGCCAAAAAAGCGATTGATGGAATTTATAGTAATCTGGAAGCTCAGGGCGCCCGTAATATTATTATGAAACAGGAAGATTTTACCACTGTTAATGGCACCCAGGGGGTGAAAATATTTGGAAACCTGGAAGCCGAAAATCCTGTGACCGGCGAGGTGATTCCTAAGGAATACGAGATTCTTAATTTTGCAGAGAAGGGCGGTTTTGAGCAGATCATAATTATCTACAATGAGAATGATGAATATGCACAGGAGATAACTCAGCGTATTATTAACTCGGTAGAAATAAATAAACTCAACGAATAATGTTTGCTAATTTCACCTTCGAAAATCCTGAATTTTTCTGGTTGTTGCTGCTCCTTCCGGTAGCAATAGCATGGTATGTGTGGAAACGAAATAGGCAAACCGCAGAACTTAAGATATCCTCTATCAAAGGTTTTAAGGTTAAATCTGGGTTGCTACCTAAATTAAGACCATTGCTTTTCGTTTTTAGGCTTATAACCCTTTCCCTTATTATCATTGCTATGGCAAGACCCAGAACGGTGGATGTATCTACTGAAACCAGCAGTTCCCAGGGTATAGATATAGTGATGGCTATAGATGTTTCTGCCAGTATGCTTGCCCGCGACCTGCAGCCTAACAGACTTGAAGCATTAAAGGCGGTGGCCGAGGAATTTGTGAAAGACAGGCCAGGTGATAGAATTGGACTTGTGGCTTATGCCGGGGAAAGTTTTACAAAGACTCCAATTACCAGTGACAAAAAGATTGTACTTACTGCTCTGGAAGATATTAAATACAATAATGTGCTGGAGAACGGTACGGCTATAGGATCTGGTCTTGCAACTGCGGTGAATAGATTAAAAGACAGCAAGGCAGAAAGTAAAGTAATCATTCTACTTACAGATGGAGTTAATAATTCAGGTTTTATCGATCCTAATACTGCAAGTGAACTGGCCGTTGAATTCGGAATAAAAGTATATACGATAGGAGTGGGAAGTAATGGGATGGCTCTGTCACCAGTAGCGATCTCCCAGGGTGGAACTGTTCAGTTTGGTCGTGTACAGGTAGAGATAGATGAGGAGCTTTTAAAAGAAATAGCATTTTCTACCGGAGGGAAATATTTCCGAGCTACAGACAACGAAAAATTAAAAGAGATCTACGAAGAGATCGATGCTCTGGAAAAAACAGAGATAGAAGAATTCAGATATTATAATTATGATGAGAAATTTAGACCGCTGGTGCTTTTAGCCGGAGTGTTCTTACTTATTGAAATTTTACTGAGACTTACCGTTTTTAGAAGTTTTATTTAAGATGATAGTACTGGAAGAAAAAATATGGTTTTGGTTGTTACTGCTTGTTC
Source organism: Christiangramia sp. (assembly GCA_024644145.1). GTDB lineage: Bacteria > Bacteroidota > Bacteroidia > Flavobacteriales > Flavobacteriaceae > Christiangramia. The sequence goes on along the minus strand of JAHELO010000011.1, from coordinate 8,118 downwards.
CGGTGATACTGCTGGTTTTCCTTATCTTTATTTACTGGCAGAACCGCACCCGTAAGAAATTTGCAAGTAGCCGTCTCTTCAAACAACTTGCGCCAAACAGGTCCAGGTCTAAACCCATTATAAAGCTTATTCTTATCCTTCTTGCAATGGCCAGTATGGTGGTGGCCCTTGTAAATCCTAAAATGGGGACCAAATTAAAGACTGTAAAGAGGGAAGGGGTTGATATAGTTTTTGCCATAGATGTTTCTAAAAGTATGGATGCTGAAGATATTGCTCCCAGCAGGCTGGAGAAATCCAAACAGCTCGTTAGCCAGATCCTTAACAATCTTGGGAGTGACCGGATAGGGATCATTGCCTATGCAGGGGGTGCATACCCCCAATTGCCGATTACTACAGATTATTCTGCCGCAAAAATGTTTCTGCAGGCACTCAATACAGATATGATCTCCTCACAGGGAACTGCGATTGGAGAAGCTATAGAACTTGCTACTACCTATTACGATGATGAACAAAAAACCAACCGCGTCTTATTTATACTCAGTGATGGGGAAGACCATGAAGGAAACGTAGAAACCATTACTGAAAAGGCTTCAGAAATGGGCATCCGCATTTTCACCATTGGGGTGGGGACTGAAAAAGGAGGTCCAATCCCAATCAAAAGAAATGGTGTAATACAGAACTATAAAAAGGATAACCAGGGAGAAACTGTAATCACGAAGCTGAATCCTTCTACTTTAAAGGAAATCGCAGAAGCTGCAGAGGGGAGCTATATATATGGAAATGTAACAAGTGAAGTTACAGAAAAGGTGACTGAGGAACTGCTGAACATTGAAAAGACCGAATTTGAGGCGAAACAGTTTGCAGATTTTCAATCTCATTTTCAGTTACTGCTGGGAATAGCTTTGGCATTATTATTTCTTGATATCTTTGTATTAGAGCGTAGTACTGCTTGGCTGCGTGACTTGAATCTTTTCAATGAACGAAAGAAGAAAAGTGGACAGGATGGATCTAATTAGATATAAAATAACAGTATTAACTTCGGTTTTTCTGTTCCTTAGCGGGATGGAAGCATTTGCTCAGGATAAACCTGAAAAACTGGCGCGTGAATCTAAAAATTTTATTGCTGAGGCTCAGGAGGCCCTGGCTGATGATGATTTCGCCAGCGCTGAGGCCGCCTATCGAAAGGCCATAGCTAAAGATCCTAACAATACGGTGGCGAAATATAATATGGGTAACCTGTATTATAATAAGGAGAAATCTTTAAATGCAGAGGAGCGTTTAAAGCAGGCAGCGGAGATCGCCGTAACAAAAACAGAAAAACATCGTATTTATCATAACCTGGGAAATTCATTTATGCAGCAAAAAAATTATCAGGCTGCAGTAGATGCCTTTAAAAATGCGCTTAGAAATGATCCAACAGATGAGGAGACCAGGTATAATCTCGCCTTAGCGAAGAAAATGCTTGAAAAGGAACAGAAAAACCAGGACGGGAATAAAGATCAGAACAAGCAGGATCAGGAAAATAAGGATAAGAACCAGGACCAACAGGAGAAAGATCAGAATAAAGATGGGGATGGTGGTGAAGATGAGAAGCAGGATCAGAAACCGAAAGACGAAGGGGAGAACGAAAAGGATAAAAAAGAGGGAGAGCAGAACGAAGACAAGCAAAAAGATAAAGGAGAGGGTGATAAGAAAGACCAGAAGCCCGGAGAAAAGGAAAAGCAGCAACAACAAAGGCCTGCTCAGGGACAGCTTTCTCCACAGCAAATTCAGAGTTTATTAGAAGCGATGAACAATGAAGAGAAGAAAGTTCAGGATAAAATAAATGCTGAAAAAGCAAAAGCTGTCAAATTGAAAACCGATAAAGATTGGTAAAATTTTTGCAGGAGCTTCCAGCAGAATATCGTTTTATAGGATAGATCAGGATGAAATTGAAGTATTTAATTTTAAGTTTTTTATTGTGTGCCTCCGGTATAATTCAGGCCCAGGTAAGGTTTGAAGCTAAGGTGAGCAGGGAAAAGCTGGGAATTAACGAACGGCTAAGAGTAGATTTCGAAATGAACGAAGATGGGGATAATTTTAACCCGCCATCTTTCGAAAATTTTACCGTTGTGGGTGGGCCTAACCAAAAGATAAGCACAAGCTTTATCAACGGAAAGATGGAATATTCCAAAACCTATAGTTTTTATCTTCAGCCTAAGAAGAAAGGAAATCTCACTATAGGACAGGCCGAGATCATCATAGACGATAAGACTTATAAAACCTCCCCTTTAAAAGTTGAAATTACTTCTGCGGTAGATAAGCCAAAAGACGGGGACAGCACCGAAATGATCGCTGAAGATAATCTTCATCTGGTGGCTGAAGTATCTAAAGCCAATCCGTACCTGAATGAAGCTATTACCGTGGTCTATAAGTTATATGTAAGCCCGCGGATTAGCGTAAGTAACTGGAGGGAACTTGATAGCCCAAAATATAATGATTTCTGGAGCCAGAGTATAGATATCCAGCAACTAAGGGTAGAAAATGGTGAATATGACGGAGAGCCATACCGCTATGTAGTATTAAGAAAAACAATTCTATATCCACAAAAAACGGGGGAGCTGAATATAGAGCCTTTAACCCTGTCTATAGCCGTTGATGTTCCCAGTGAAAGAAGGGATATTTTTGGCAGCAGGATATACAAAACAGTTAATAAAACCGTTGCAGCCAATAATAAAAAGATCAATGTAAAACCGTTGCCTGACGGTAAACCAGCCGATTTCACGGGAGCAGTTGGAAAATTTGATTTGAATGTTACTACCAGTAAAAGTGAATTGAATGCAGGGGAAAGTTTGCAGGCGAAAGTTGAAATTAGAGGAAATGGAAACCTCAAATTATTCGATCTGCCAGAACTTACCGCTCCTTCTTCCCTGGAGATGTATGACCCGGAACGCCGGGAAAATGTTAGCACCAACTTGAGTGGCATGCAGGGGAGTATCTCCCAAACTTATACGATAGTGCCTACGCGGCAGGGGAAATACCCTATCCCGGCCCTTTCGTTCTCTTATTTTGACCTGGCCACCGGAACCTATAAGACACTCAATTCTAAAGAACTTTTGATCAACGTAAAAAGTGGTCCTTTGGCTGGTAATGAACCATCGGGTATGTCTGGTGTGAATAAACAAACCATTGCTGTAAACGGTAACCAGTTCAGGTTTATAAAGCTTAAGACTGATCTTAATCCTATATATTCCGAAAGTTTTCTGGGTTCTGTAGCCTTCTGGGGAGCGCTGGTACTGCCGCTAGCGGCGATTCCGCTTTTTATTCTATTCGGGAAAAAACGAGAGGAACGAGCGAATGATATTAAAGGAAATCGCATTCGTAAGGCTGATAAGCTGGCCAGGAAATATTTATCTGAAGCAAAAAGAAATCTGGGAGATCAGAAAGAATTCTATTTATCCCTGGAAAGATCTATGCACAATTACTTAAAGGCAAAGCTTAACATCCAGACCAGCGAAATGAGCAAGGATCGCATTGACGCTCTGTTGCGAGAAAAAGGTGTAGATGATCAAACAAATGCTTCTTTTATTTCACTACTTGAAAGTTGTGAATTTGCCAGGTATACTCCTGCATCTTCAGACGCCATGCAACAGGATTATGAGAAAGCAGTAAGTGTAATTTCAACTCTGGATAAACAATTGTAGTATGAAAAAGTTGATCTTATTTTTTACGTTATTACTGGGAATAAGCGCGGTCTCTCAAAATGGAGATATTTTTGAGGAAGCCAATCTCGCATACCAGAAAGGCGACTACGAGGCTGCCGTAACCGCGTATGAAAGAATCCTTGAAAATGGAGAAACTTCGGCTGCATTATATTATAATCTGGGGAATGCTCATTATAAATTGAATAACATCGCACCAAGCATCTTTTATTATGAAAAGGCTTTACAGCTGGCGCCCGGGGATGAAGATATTCTGAATAATATCGAGTTTGCGAGGAATATGGCGATAGATGATATTCCGGCAGTTGAAAGAACCGGCTGGAATGAGTGGGTGAACAGTATAATATCAATTTTCAGTTATAATGCCTGGGCGTGGTTAGCCATAGGTTTTTCAGTTCTTTTTGTTAGCCTGTTCCTCCTTTACTACTTCTCGTTAAGATCGCTTCATAAAAGGATCTATTTTGGAGGTGCAATTCTTTCGGTTTTACTTTGTGTATTATCAATTGTCTTTGCTTTTCAGCAGAAATCTTTTATAGAAAATAACCAATACGCCATTGTCTTTAGCGAAGAAGCAGGGGTAAGGGATGAGCCTAATTTAAGAGGCGAAAGTAGTTTTGAATTGCATGAGGGTACAAAGGCAAAAGTACTGGAAGTCTTTCAGGAATGGTCTAAAATAGAACTCGAAAATGGTGCTCAAGGGTGGATAAAGTCTCAGGATATCAGAAGTCTATAGGATTTTCTGATAGAGTCTGTTAAAATTCGAATGACAGTCAGTCCTCTTATTCCTTGAAAATATCTATTTTTGCGCCCGTGAAGTTATGCTCTTACATACTTGGACTGATTTTTATCCTGTTCCTCTTTACACCTACTATCGTTGCATTAATAGATAGGAATGTAGATATATCCATTGCCTATAATGTGAACGAGGAGGAAAGTTCTTCTAAGAACCAGATTAGTTTTGAATATACCATGGAACAGCTGGATTCTAATTATGAAAGCATACATTTCCTTCAAAACAGAAAGCTGGGTGGCCATTATTATAAAGAAAATGTCTACAAAGTTTTTCTGAGCATTAGCTCTCCTCCGCCAAAAACATCATAATACGTTCCGTTCTATTTTTTCAGGTCAGATAGCTGAACTGGAGGCCTATAAATTAGTGGCCTTATTCAAACTAATTTCTAAAATGAAATAACCGGGAGCCTAGTTCCCGTGTAAATTATTGTATTATGTTTAAACATTTAAATAAAGATTTTCCGGCAAGTGTTGTCGTATTTTTTGTAGCACTGCCTCTGTGTCTTGGAATTGCATTGGCAAGTGGAGCACCATTATTTTCAGGACTTATCGCCGGTATCGTTGGTGGTGTAGTTGTAGGCTCCATGAGTGGTGCCAGTCTTGGAGTAAGTGGTCCTGCCGCTGGTCTTGCTGCAATTGTACTTGCCGCTATCGCGAGTCTTGGAAGCTATGAAAATTTTCTTCTGGCCGTAGTTCTGGCAGGGGGTATGCAGATTCTATTTGGTGTTCTTAAGGCAGGTATCATTGGTTATTATTTTCCGAGTTCTGTAATAAAGGGAATGCTAACGGGTATTGGTATAATCATTATCCTTAAACAAATTCCTCACTTTTTTGGTTATGATAACAGTCCTCAGGGCGACTGGGCATTTTTTCAGGTAGATGGTGAAAATACGTTCAGCCAGATTTTCAATATGTTCAATTATATAAGCCCGGGAGCTACGATTATCGCTTTTGTTGGTATGGCTATCCTTATTCTATGGGAAGCCGTGCTATCTAAGAAAGGCAAGATCTTTAAGCTAATTCAGGGGCCTTTAGTAGCAGTGGTAGTTGGTATTATATTTTACGTTTTAACCAAAGACACTTCACTTGAGATCGCAAATCAAAATCTTGTAAATGTACCGGTGCCGGATAGTTTTGATAGCTTCCTTGGGCAATTCACCTTTCCATCGTTCAAGATGATCTGGGATCCAAGTATATGGATTACGGCATTTACAATTGCATTGGTTGCAAGTCTTGAAACCTTGCTATCTGTAGAAGCGATAGATAAATTAGATCCGCATAAAAGAACTACTCCTACCAACAGAGAGCTTTTTGCTCAGGGAACCGGTAATATGGTTTCAGGATTAATTGGTGGGCTTCCGGTAACTCAGGTGATCGTACGTAGTTCTGCCAATGTTCAGTCTGGTGGGCAGACAAAGCTTTCAGCGATAATCCACGGTTTTTTATTGTTGATCTCAGTGATCATTATTCCAAAGGTCCTTAACCTAATTCCACTTTCAGTACTAGCTGCGGTATTATTCCTCGTTGGTTATAAACTTGCGAAACCCGGACTTTTCAAACAAATGTATCAGGCTGGATGGAAGCAATTTCTTCCTTTTATTGTAACTATTGTAGGTATTGTTTTTGGAGACCTTCTTATTGGTATTAGCCTAGGATTGGTTATAGGAATCTTTGTAGTTCTAATAAAGAGTTACCAGAATTCACACTTTTTGCATATCGAGGACATCCAGAATGGTGGGAAAACCGTTAAAATGAGACTTGCAGAAGAAGTAACCTTTATTAACAAAGGTGCGATTCTAAAAGAGCTTAATAACCTGGAGGAGAATTCGAAACTTATTATGGATGTTAGGCAAACAAGATATCTGGATAACGATATCATTGAGATCCTTGATGATTTCAAGATTAAAGCTGAGGAAAGAAACATACATATTACAATAATTTCTGAGCGAGGAACTGCTGAAAATCCAGATAGTTATGCAGGCTTTTTTAAATTGGATAAAACTCCCGCTTAGATAATAATCTATAGAAAACGATATATTAATTTTAATTCAAAACATTATGATTACAGATATAATTGATAAGGACAAACAATCACAATTAAACCCAGATGCGGTATTAAAGGATCTTATGGAAGGTAACGAGAGATTTACCGGTAATAAGATGCATCAGAGAGATTATGCTTCTCAGGTTCAAAAGACCAGTGGAGGGCAATGGCCAAAAGCAGTGGTTTTGGGATGTATTGATTCCCGCGTTGGTGTAGAAACCGTATTTGATCAGGGTGTTGGTGATATTTTCGTTGCACGTGTGGCAGGAAATTTTGAGAATACAGATATTCTGGGAAGTATGGAGTATTCATGCAAAGTTGCCGGAAGTAAATTGCTAATGGTACTTGGTCACGAAGGTTGCGGAGCAGTTAAAGCTGCATGTGATCATGTAGAGCTTGGAAATATTACTCACTTGCTTGAGAATATAAAGCCAGCAGTTGAGGCTACAAAAACTGAAGGTGAAAGAAACTCTAAAAATGATTCTTTCGTTTCGGGTGTTGTGGAAACAAATGTCAGGCTTACATTAGACAGGATAAGAGAAAAGAGTCCCATTCTTAAGGAAATGGAAGATAAGGGAGAAATAAAAATGGTTGGAGGTATCTATTCTATTAGTACCGGAAAAGTTAGATTATTGTAAGCGCAATTCTAATTATCAACCTGTATATTGATCTGCCGGGGAGTTATTTTATGATGACTTACCGGCAGATTTTTTCTAGGAAAATTCTTCTTCTTCATCATTGTTAAGCAGATCCCGCTCTTTTACTTGTTTAATAATCGAAGGTAATAGTACCGGTGCAATACTTTCTACGGGATCATAAAGAATAGATTCCTCAAGGGTTTCTTTCTGAACAATTTCTATCTGTTCATTGGTAGCCTTAAAAAACATGATGATCACACTCGCCACAAAGGCGCTTTTTAGCATTCCGAATACTCCGCCAAATAGTTTATTGACGATTCCCAGTGCTGCAAAAGCCGCTACTTTGGTTAACATCTTGCCTACAAGAGATACGAGGACCACGATTATAACGAAAGTCACCGCAAAACTTATGAGATTAATGTACTGTGGTTTCCAGTCTACCTGTGTTGATAAAAAATCTCCGAAGAAATGAGAAAGATGGATCGCGCCATAGATACCTGCCACGATTCCTACTAAAGATGCGAGCTCGGCCAGAAGACCTCTGAAGAAGCCACGCACCAGTCCGTAAAGGAGCACAAGGCTTAAGATAATATCCACAGTATTCATAAATCAAATATAATAATTATAAAATCTAGATGGTATCTTTGCCCTATGGCAAGAGATGAACAACTAAAAGAAAGATGGAATATAGTTCAGAAAAAACTTTCTGATCAATTTGCAGATGGTGAATTAATGGAACTGGATGCTATAATTTACCTTATTGGAGTGCAAGAGCTGGGGCAGCCGCACCGTAGATATAAGAAGGACCATAAGCTGGACCTAATGCATATTGCAATTTGTACCCTGCTGGAGCCTTATGGTTATTATGAATTCGATTATTATGATGAAGAAGGGTGGCCTCATTTTAAGGTTAAAGAACAATTACCTACGCTTAAGGCTGGAG
>JAHELO010000287.1 GCA_024644145.1 Christiangramia sp. | reverse complement strand
AAGCCTGGCGGCTTTATCATAATTAATATAGTTATATATCCAGTTAAAAAAGGTAACGGTCCTGTTGCGAAAACCAACCAGGAACCATAAATGCACGAACATCCATACGAACCAGGCAAAGAAGCCTGAGAATTTCCATTTATGAAGGTCTACCACGGCCCGGTTTCGGCCAACTGTAGCCATCGTACCTTTATCAAAATACTCAAACGGCTCCAGCTTCTCTCCTCTTATTAAACGTTTTATATTTTTTGCAAGATGTTTTCCCTGTTGTATGGCTGGCTGTGCCACCATTGGATGTCCCTTGGGATATGCTTGAGATTTCATTAGCGCAATATCACCAATGGCAAAAATATTTTCATATCCATTTACTTGATTAAATGTATTCACCTCATACCGGTTTGCTTTTTCCACCAATGCAGAGGCTTTTAAACCCTCCACTGGTGCACCGGTAACCCCGGCAGACCAGATAAAAGTTTCAGTTTTTATCGCGAGATCGGTATTGGTTTTTACCAGATGCCCGTCATAATTTTCCACCATCGTATTTAAATGGATTTTTACACCAAGTTCCTCAAGCATTAAATGAGCTTTTTCAGAAGCATGTTTGCTCATGGGTGGCAATACACGATCCAGACCTTCCAGCAAATGTATATTCATCTCATTGGGGTCAAGGTCGGGATAATCTTTAGGGACTATATGATTTCGAAGTTCAGCGATGGCCCCGCTTAACTCCACTCCAGTAGGTCCAGCCCCCACAAGTACAAAATTTAAAAGCGCCTTGCGTTTTTCAGGGTCATCGGTTATGGTGGCCTGTTCCAGGTTTTCCAGAATAAGACTTCTAATATTCAATGCCTGCGGAACCGTTTTCATCCACATGCCGTGCTTTTCAATACTTTTATTTCCGAAGAAATTAGTTTTGGAACCAGTCGCGATCACCAGATAATCATAAACCAGGTCTCCAATATTGGTATGTACGGTATTAGTTTCAGCCGAAATAGAATTCACTTCGGCCAAGCGAAAAAAACATTTTTTACTCGCCCGGGTGATCTTTCGTAAAGGATATGCAATGGAATCGGGTTCCAGGCCAGAGGTTGAAACCTGGTATAAGAGAGGTTGAAAGGTATGGTAGTTATGCCGGTCCAGCATGACCATTTGCATATCTTCTTTAAGGATCTTTCTGGCCAGGGACATTCCGGCAAAACCACCTCCAATGATCACTACTCTTGGTAAGTCTGTTTTCGGGATATTCATAAATTCGGCTGGTTTTATCCAAATTTAATATTTATGCAAGGAATGAAGGATGGATTAACTTTAAATTAAAGTTTTTTGTAACATAGCAGCTTTTTATACTACTCATTACGTGCTAACCAATCTTGCGTGAACAAAGAATTAGAACATCAGTTTGTAACAAATCTGGAAAAACACCAGAATATTGCTCACAAAATCTGTCGTATCTATACCAATGATCAGGATTCTCACAATGATCTCTTTCAGGAGATCACGATCCAGTTATGGAAAGCATATCCCAAGTTCAGAGGTGAGTCAAAATTTAGTACCTGGATGTACCGGGTGGCCCTAAATACTGCGATCACTTTATACCGAAAGAAAAAAAGAAGTATAAAAACGGAGGATTATGAGAATGTCCACTTCAAAATTAAAGCAGAAGAATATGATGACGAGGCTGAAAAACATCTGAAACTGATGTACGACGCGATCAAACAACTTAATGATATAGACAAAGCCCTGGTTTTTCTGTATCTGGAGGATAAAAATTATTCAGAGATCTCTTATACCCTTGGGATTTCAGAGGTTAATGCACGTGTGAAAATGAACAGGGTAAAGACCAAATTAAAGAACATTATTAATCCTTGATATAGTATGGACGATTTAGATCTGTTAAAAAAGGATTGGAAGAAGCAGGAGGAAAACCTGCCCCGACTTTCATATGACCAAATCTATAAAATGATCTGGAAGAAATCCTCTTCTATTGTGAAGTGGATATTTGTTATTAGTATCGTAGAATTTTTACTTGGAGCGATCCTGAACGTATTTCTTGCAGATAAGGAGTACTGGGAACAGATGGAGAAATATAATCTAACCGAATTCACAATTTTCGTTTACATCGCAAGTTATCTGGTAACCTTTTATTTTATATATAGATTCTATATGAACTATAGAAGGATATCTACTACAGATAGCGCTTCACGACTAATGAAGAATATTTTAAGAACCAGGAAAACGGTAAAGTATTATATAGGTTTCATTCTTATATCCAGCGGAATCGTTTTTCTTATTACGCTGGTACTCATGATTCGTAATCATGTGCTTACAGCAGATCCTACAAAGACAGATATGTCCTTTAGTACCATGAACTGGTTTCTGTTCATTGGTGGAACCCTGCTCGCATTAGCCATACTCCTTGGAGTTATCTGGTTGATATACAGAGTGATTTATGGTATTTTACTGCGCAGACTTCAAAAGAATTATAAGGAACTTAAAAAGCTGGAAATAGAAAAATAATAAGGGAAGTTAGAAGTGTAAAATCCGGACAGTATTAATTGAATACTCCTCACCTAATTCGCTTGTAGTCAAGCAAATTTCAAATCGAGTTATACCCGTGAAGTAAAATCCCATCGCTTATCCCGGCTAATGCTTACTCTTTATAGCCCCAGCGGCGTTGCTCATGCATATCTTCCATGGCCTTGATCTCCTCAGACGGAATCACTTTTAGAAAGGAAGGATGTTGCTCTATCGCATATTCCAGTTTATTTACGATCTCCTCTATACTTTCGTTCTCGTAATCTATTTCTAATGGTTCTTTGATCTGGAAAGTTTGGAGGATACCTCTCTTTTTTATTCGCAGGCCTTTTTTATCAAAAGATCTTCTAAAACCATCGATTACTATTGGAATTACGATAGGCTTGTGGTTTTTAATGATATGCGCGGTTCCTTTCCTGATAGGTTTAAAGGGTTTAGTGGTCCCCTGTGGGAATGTTATCACCCAGCCGTCTTTTAAAGCAGTGCCAATATTCTCTGTATCATGAGGATTTACTTCCCGCTTCACTTCCTTCCCTTTAGCACGCCAGGTACGTTCTACCGTGATAGCGCCAGCATAAGCCATGATTCTGGTAAGTAAACCGGCTTTCATGGTTTCTTTGGCAGCTACATAGTAGATATTGAGTTTTGGCTGCCAGATATAGCCAATATTTTTAATACTGTCTACTCTACCGCTTAAACTCGCATTAAAAACATGGAACATAGCCGTAACATCAGCAAAATATGTTTGATGGTTAGAAACAAAAAGTACGTTTGTATCTGGCAGGTTTTTAATAATCTCAGAACCTTCT
>JAHELO010000286.1 GCA_024644145.1 Christiangramia sp. | reverse complement strand
ATTCTGGTATATATTCAAAGTTCATCCCATATATACCGGCAATAAATGTAAGGGGAATAAAAATACTCGCCATGATGGTAAGTACTTTCATAACCTCGTTCATTCTATTGCTAATGGTTGTCATATACATATCCATCAGTCCCCAGGTCATCTCCCGGTAGATTTCGATATTCTCAGAAATCTGGATAATATGATCATAAAGATCCCTTATAAAGTTCCCGGTATGAGGATCTATAAGGTCACTTTCCATTTTTTCCAGTCTGCTTACCACTTCGCGCAAAGGGAAGACCGCCCGTCTTATTCTAAGAATGTTTCTTTTTAGATCCTGGATCTCGAAGGTGATATCATCACTGGGCTTGGAAGTAAACAGACTTTCCTCCAAAGCCTCGATCCTGTCACTCATATCATCTATTACCAAAAAATAGTTGTCTATAATCGAATCTAATAGAGCGAACATAAGATAATCTGCGCTACGGGTTCTAATTCTCCCTTTTGCCGTTTCTATGCGTTCTCTTATAGGGTCGAAGACATCACCATCAGACTCCTGAAAGGTGAGTACATAATTCTTCCCCACTATCATACTTATATGTTCATTCTCGATCTCACCGTTCTTATAGTAAAGCATTTTAGCTACAATAAACAGGTAATCCTGATATTCTTCAATCTTGGGTCTCTGGCCGGTATTTACAATATCTTCCATAACCAGCGGATGGAGTTCGTAATAATCCCCCAGCTTTTCAATTTCCTCCACATTGCTCAGCCCATCTATGTTGAACCAGGTAATACTTTCCTCATCTACAAATTTGAAAGCATCTTCTGGCGAAGTAGAATTAAATCTTTCATACCGCTCGGCATTATAATCTATAACATCCAGTTTTGTTTCACTGGCTTCCTTATGTCCTACATAGGTAAGTGTTCCGGGAATCTGGTTGACAGATTTTGTATTTTTTGGTCGCCTGCGCAGTAAATTTCTCCTTTTGGCCATTTAAAGAATTTATTTTTTATAAATGTAAGAATAATCTGTTAACGGTATGTCCCGGTGGGCACGAGTGAGAATTAATATCTGAATTAGGTCGAAAAGGCGGCAGGAAAATGATAAAAATCTGTGCTTAATTTTACCTTTGCGCTTATGAGAGAAGCTGTGCTGTTAGATACTCTTAAGGAGTATTTTGGTTATGAACGTTTTAGACCTTTACAAAAGAAAATAATCGAATCTGTATTCAAGGGTAAAGACAATCTGGTGATCATGCCCACCGGTGGAGGAAAATCCATTTGTTATCAACTACCTGCCATACTGCTTCCTGAGCTTACTCTGGTAATCTCACCACTAATAGCTTTAATGAAAGACCAGGTAGATGGCCTGAATGCTAACGGCGTTCCTGCCGCATATCTAAATAGCAGCCAGGATGAAGCCGACAAACAGGTGATTTTTCAGAAGATAGATAGTAAAGCGATCAAATTGCTCTATGTAGCTCCGGAAAGCCTCCAGTTTGTAGACAGGTTCCTCCACGATGGTAAAGTAAGCCTGATAGCTATAGACGAGGCCCACTGTATTTCCAGTTGGGGACATGACTTCAGGCCGGCCTATACCCAGCTTGGTTATTTAAAGAACCGCTTCCCCTCTACCCCAGTACTGGCCCTGACTGCTACGGCAGATAAGGCTACGAGAAATGACATTTGCAGACAGCTCAATATCCCGGAAGCAAAAAAACATGTCGCTTCTTTCGACAGGAAAAACCTGAGCCTGGAGGTAAAACCAGGAATAAAAAGATTTGAACAGATCTCTGAATTCCTGGAGCAGAGAAAAAAGGAGAGCGGGATAATTTATTGCCTAAGCCGTAAAACCACAGAAGAACTTGCAGCAAAACTCAAAACAAAAGGTTTTAAGGCGGAGGCTTACCATGCGGGTCTGGACCATTTAGAAAGATCTAAGATTCAGGATGATTTTATAAATGACGAGAAACAGATCATTTGTGCTACCATTGCCTTCGGGATGGGAATAGATAAATCGAATATCCGCTGGGTGATCCATTATAATATGCCAAAGAACCTGGAAGGTTATTACCAGGAGATAGGTCGGGCCGGTAGGGATGGTCTGGAATCAGATACTTTATTGTTCCACAGCTATGCAGATGTGATACAACTTCAAAAATTCGCTTCAAATGCAAAGAACGAAGAGGTTCAGTTAGCAAAGCTGGACCGGATGAAGCAGTATTCTGAAGCATTGAGTTGCCGGCGAAAAATCCTTTTAAGTTATTTTGGTGAGTATCTCCAAAAGGATTGCGGAAACTGTGACATATGCAGGAACCCACCCGAATTTTTTGATGGGACCATAATAGCCCAGAAAGCCTTATCATGTATCTTCCGATTAAAAGCAACTGAACCAATCTCTGCGGTGATCGATGTTCTTAGAGGTTCTCAAAATGAATTAATAAGGCGTAATAATTATGAAAAACTCCGCACATACGGGATAGGAAAGGATATTTCCTGGCAGCATTGGCAACAGTATATTATTCAGCTTATAAACCTGGGATATGTTGAAATAGCCTTTGACAGGAAAAATAATTTACAGCTCACAGAGCAGGCTAAGAAAGTTCTTTTTGAAAATGAAAAAGTTTATCTGGCAGATGTAAAAGAACAAAAGGCACAGATCCATGCTGAAAAAACCAGCACGAGTTCCAATTCATTATTTGAAAGGCTGAGGCAACTACGTCTTAAAATTGCCCGCGAAGAAGACATCCCCGCATACCTCATCTTTAACGATGCCGCGCTTAAAGATATGGAAAAGCAGAGGCCAATGTCAGACTCAGAATTTCTTTTAATAAACGGGGTTGGTAGAAAAAAAATGGAAGATTATGGATATAGGTTTATAAAAGAGATCATCGCTTTTAACAAAGAAAAACGAGAAAACAAACCGAAAAAGAAAGTAAAAAAAGGCAACACCTTAAAAGAAACCCTCGCATTATATAAAACTGGCTTAAGTACGGAGGAGATTGCCAGGGAACGTGGCGTATCCCTGAATACAATTATCACTCACCTATTAAAACTATATGATGAGGGAGAGGAGATCGATTTACACCAGTTTATTCCCGGATCAGATCTTAATTCAATAAAAAAAGCAAAGCAGGAACTGGAAAATCCAACGGGCTTAAGAACCTATTACGAACATTTCGAAGAGGCGATTCCCTATGAGTCTATTAAAATTGGCTTAAAAATCCTGGAAAAAGAATAAGCTTTTTTGCCTGGGATCATAATAAATTTCCGGCATTAATCGAATTCAATCTTATTGAGAATCAAGCCTGAAGCGGGGGCAATATAGTCCATTTGTAAGTGAGGATTTCCTGGTTTTAAACTCTCCT
>JAHELO010000285.1 GCA_024644145.1 Christiangramia sp. | reverse complement strand
ATATTTATTTAATTTCAAAGCAAAGCTAGTAACGCCATTTATATCAGTACTTTTTCTCTCAATGATAGCACTGAAATTCTTATTCCTAAATAGCCTTAACTGAATTTCATCCCCAATAGACAATCCCGAATGATTTTTTATTTCAGGATTCAGCTCAAAAGGACGAGCCCTTTTGGCCATTTCTAAACCGGGAATATTTCGTAGTGATTCCAGGGTAATCTCTGCTGGCAATTGGCTTACTGAAGGATTTAAATCAAACTGCTTTTGTGCAGTTATTGTCATACTAAGCAAGAAAAAGATTGAATAAAGGAATGTTTTGGTCCAATTGCGAAGTTTAAAGTAATAAGTATCCATTCTCCTATTTTTTTATTAGTTATTAAAAAATAAGTAGGATTTTAATTTGAAGTTTGAAGGCTTTTTATACGAACTTATGGGGGCACATCTTCAGTGTTGATTCTTTTGAAGAAGTGAAACACCTAGCAAATAGTAGGGACAATAATACTTTAAATTAACAGCTCGAGGACTTTAATAAAATGAGGGTTACACCTTAAGGTATTGAACTTCGTGCCCATTTCCCGGAATCATTTAATTACTATCTCAAATCTGCATTCAGTAAATTTAGATCGATGGTCATAGATTAAAAGCTTTTGAGTCTTAGATACTCATCTAAGAAGTATTCAAAAGACTTAAAATTTTATATGGGACAGCTCTATAATTCTAATAGTTAGAATTAATAATGCAGGGAATTATTAACTGTAGGGATTTTACTTGTAGGGAACTTTAAAAAGTTTTTCAAGATACTTTAAAAAATTATTTTACCAAAAAATATTTCGTGTATTTTACTGGACTTCAGCGCTTTATCTAATTTTGTTTTTCATTTAGTATAAGTTTAACTGAGATTTTCCGTAAAGAAATTCCTGAGGCTGTATTTTTAATCTTACAGGTAATTTTAAACCAACCAGATGAATACTTATCATTTAAAATTAAATGATGTTGACGATATAATTCCGGAACTGGCCAATCATTTCGGAACCATATATACTGAACAACTAGGAGAATATAATCTTCAGATCCCGGTTACAAAGGGGGAAGGTTCCATTAGCGTAATAAATTTCCCCAACGGCATAGGTCTGCATACCTACACCTGCAAATTCCGTGAAGATGTTCAGTTCAAATTATTGCATAACAAGGCAAAACCAATCCGCTTTATTTACTGTGTAGAAGGCTCATTATCCAGCAGCTTCGCGAATAATGACGAAACAGAAACTATTGCCGAACATGAGTATTTGATAGCAGCACCTAAAGACCAGGAAGATCATAATCTTCAGTTTGCGAAAGATGACGAAGTTGTACTCTGTTATCTGGAAATAGACCGCATCAAATTTCAGCAATACTTCTCGTTTGACCTGGAGGAACTGGAACCTATCTTTTATGAACTTTTCAGTAACAAAACAGCCAATCTGCGTATTTCTGAAAAGGCAAGTTTCAGCCTGAAAACAGCCGAGGCTATTAAGGAGATCAGGAATTGCGAAATCTCGGGTTTTCCCAGGATAAACTTTATTGGAGCTAAATCTCTGGAGATCTTAAGCTATATGCTTAATCGCTTTAAAAAAGATGATCAGTATTTTGAGAATAAAAAACTCAAGGATAAGGACATGAAGGCGATTGAAAATGCAGTGGAATATATAGACGCTAATATTGCCAATACTGGAACGGTTAGCGACCTTGCTAAAATTGCAGGCGTAAACACCAATAAATTACAGGAGGGATTTCATATTGTATTTGGCAAAACCGTGAATGAATACATACGGGATATCAGGTTAACAAAGGCGTTGAATATTTTAAATAACGGCAATAAGAACGTAAGCGAGGTAGTATACGAACTGGGATTGTCCAGCCGAAGTTACTTCTCGAAGATATTTAAAGAAAAATACGGGATCTCCCCTAGAAAGGTTCTTTCCAGAAAGCCTGTGACCAAAAAGCTCGAAGAAGAATAGAATCTTTTTCGAGAACAAAAAACCCCTATAGTATTGCCTTAATTTATCCAGCAAAAATTTTATTTGTTCGTATATTAAGGCCTGTTTTTTAAAACCAAATTTATAATGACTTTACAATTAAAAAAAGGCCTTAGCGTTTTTGCCCTAATCTCGGTTATTGGTTACGGCAACGCTCAGGAAAGCGAAAAAACAACTATGGATAATCCTTTATTAGCTGAATGGAGTGGACCCTATGCCGGGGTGCCTGCTTTTGATATTATGAAAGTAGAACTAGTAAAGCCTGCCATTAGGAAAGGAATGCAGTTGCATCTTGCTGAAATTGATAAGATTACTGCTAACCAGGAACCCGCTACTTTCGAGAATACCATAATTCCCCTAGAAAAAGCGGGCCAGGAACTGGATCGTGCCTTCACTTATTACGGTATTTACAGCAGTAATAAGTCCAGTCCTGAATTCCGGGAAGTTCAGAAAGAACTGGCACCAGAGATCTCAGAATTTTCTTCGAAAATCAGTCAGAACGAAAAGCTTTTTAAGCGAATTAAAACGGTATACGAAAATTCACAAAAAAAGCCTCTTCCCCCGGCCCGGCAGCGAGTAATAGACCTTATCTACGAAGATTTTGCCATGCAGGGTGCAAACCTTGATAAAGATGCAAAAGAGCGATATGCTGAAATCAACAAGGAATTATCTGCTCTTTATACAAAATTCTCCAACAACGTGCTGGCAGATGAAGAAAACTACGTGATCTATCTTGAAAAAGATCAACTGGATGGTTTACCGGAATCTTATATTAAATCTGCCGCACAGGCAGCTGCAGAGCGTGGGAAAGAAGGGAAATATGCAGTGACAAATACCAGATCTTCTATGGATCCTTTCCTCACCTACTCTACCGAAAGGGAATTGCGTGAAAAAGTTTGGAAGAACTATTATTCCAGAGGAGATAACGGAGATGAGTTTGATAATAATGAAGTGATCAAGGAAATTCTGAAACTTCGGGATGAAAGAGTGGAACTGCTGGGCTATGAGAATTATGCCCAATGGAGACTTCAAAACCGTATGGCCAAGAATCCGGAAAATGCAATGGACCTGATGATGAAGGTCTGGCCTGCCGCACTGGCACGAGTAAAAGAAGAAGTTTCAGACATGCAAAAAATTGCAGACCGGGAACAGGCAGATATTACCATCAAACCCTGGGATTATCGCTTCTATGCAGAAAAGGTTAGAAAGGAAAAATATGACCTGGACAGCGAAGAAGTAAAGCAGTATCTGGAACTTGGAAATCTAACCCAGGCTTTATTCTATACAGCCGGAGAATTATTCGATTTTGAATTTACACCGGTAGAAGAAGGATCGGTCCCTGTGTTCCAT
>JAHELO010000284.1 GCA_024644145.1 Christiangramia sp. | reverse complement strand
TAGGACCTCTATATTTGTAGACCCGGTTCTTAAGATGATAGAAGGAGCTGCTGAAACGGGTACAGACAGGATAGAGTTATATACAGAAGCGTATGCCGTAGGTTATGCAAAAGGTAATGTAGATGCGGTTAAGCCTTATGCTGAATGTGCTGAGCTGGCTCATGAATTAGGTTTAGAGGTGAATGCAGGTCATGATCTCTCCCTGAAAAATCTAAAATTCTTTAAAGAAAATGTTCCGCATCTTGCCGAAGTTTCAATAGGGCACGCTTTAATCTCTGAAGCACTTTATCTTGGACTCGAAAAAACTATTCAGGAATACTTAAAATTATTAAAGTAAATGGAATTACATTCTACGATTCTTGGAGAAGGAAAGCCATTCCTAATACTCCATGGCTTTCTCGGTATGAGCGATAACTGGAAAACCCTGGGCAAAAAATTTGCGAAAGAAGGTTTTGAAGTTCATTTAATAGATCAGCGTAATCATGGTAAAAGTCCACATAGTGATGATTTTTCCTATCAGCTTATGGCTCGTGATATAAAAGAATATTGCGATACACACAAGCTGGAAAACATTATTTTGCTAGGGCACTCCATGGGTGGAAAAACTGCAATGCTCACGGCCTGCGAGAATGAAGGTCTGGTGGAAAAACTGATCGTGGTAGATATTGCTCCTAGATATTATGCACCCCATCATCAGCAAATATTGAAGGGGCTTACCGCTCTGGATGACGCTAAACTTACCTCCCGGGGTGATGCTGAAGATTTTCTAAAAGATTATATACCTGAAGAGGGCGTAAGGTTGTTTCTGCTTAAAAATCTTTACTGGAAAACCAAGGAGCAACTCTCCCTGAAACTCAATCTTGAAGCATTAAAGGCGAATATAGAAAATGTGGGAGAAGCCTTGCCAGAGGACAAAGAGTATAAGGGGCCCACTATATTCATTAAAGGAGAAAATTCAGACTATATTACCGATAGTGATCACGCTGCAATTCAGCAACAATTTCCATTGGCCGAATTTGAGGAGATTAAGAATGCCGGCCATTGGGTGCACGCCGAGAATATGAAGACGTTCTATGAGGCGGTAATTCGATTTGTTTAAAATCTTTCTAAATTTATTATGTATGCATAATAAAAATGGGTGAATTGTTGCAAAATATCCATTTTATGCTATTTTTGGGCTTACTTATTAAGACATATTAAATATAATCCTAAATTAATTATGAAAAGACTATTATTACTTGGCCTGGTATTTATGGCCACGGCGGTTACCTATGCCGGTGGTTACAGGGTAAGTCTACAAGGTCAGCGTGGACTTGCTATGGGACACACTGGAGTGGCAGTGGTAAATAATGCCGAACTGGCATTCTTTAACCCATCGGGACTGGTTTTCCTTGAAAACAAGATTAATGCTGCAGTTGGTGTAAGTGCCGTATTTTCTGATGTGGTATGGCAAAATGAAGAGTATGGGCAGATGGCGAGAACAGATAGTCCTGTAGGAACACCTTTCTACGCTTACTTTTCATATAAATTAAATGAAAAATTCAGTGTGGGTCTTGCTGCATATACTCCTTATGGTAGTACAGTAGAGTGGGAAAAAGACTGGGCTGGATCTCACCTGGTTAATGATATAGAGCTTGCGGCAATTTACGTGCAGGCTTTAGCATCTTATAAGATTACAGATAATCTATCTGTGGGTGGTGGTCCTATTTATGTGAGTGGTTCAGTAAATTTCAACAGAAACCTGAACAGAACATTAACAGATCTTGAAGGTAACCGCTCTAATGTAACCATAGATGCTTCAGGAGTTAGTGCCTGGGGATGGTCTGCCGGTGCAATGTGGAAGCCAATGGATAGTTTGACAATTGGTGTGAACTATAGATCTGAAATTCTGGTTAAGGCTGAAGACGGAAATGCCGATTTCCAAAATGTTCCAAACTCACCTTTAACTCCATTCAACGATACAACTTTCGATGCAACTCTGCCATTACCGGCTGAACTAACGGTAGGTGCGTCTTACCAGTTAAATGAGCAGTGGTTATTTGCTTTCGATTATAATCGCACCTTCTGGGATGTTTATGAATCGCTGGACGTAGATTTTGCAGATCCAAATATTCCAGATTCTAATAATCCTAGAAACTATAAGGATGCTTCAATTTATAGATTCGGTTTGCAGTATACCGCAAACGAGACTTTTACTTTAAGAGCTGGTTACTATTTTGATGAATCTCCGGTACAGTCTGGTTATTTTGCGCCGGAAACCCCGAGAAACGATTCTAATAACTTTACCGGTGGTCTTACCGTAAATGTATCAGATAGGGTGGCTATCGATGCTGCATTTTTATATAGCCGATTTAAAGAGATCGATGAATCTTACGATTACTATAGTGAAAACGGCCAGAATGTACCATTTGAAGGAACTTATAAGTCCAGTGCCTTTACTCCCGGTCTTGGTGTAACAATTAAAATTTAATGAGAACGATGAAGAATTATTTTAAATATATAGCGATACTGGCCCTTGGGGTGGTGTCCTGTGAGCCCGAATTGGAAAACTCAATCGAAGATGGTAATCTTTATACCAGTGGTGAGGCAGATTTTACCAATTACGTTGCTCTTGGAAATTCTCTTACAGCAGGATATGCTGACGGAGCTCTTTATATAACCGGACAGGAAAATTCATACCCGAATATTCTTGCGAGTAAATTTGCCTTAACTCAGGAGATAAATGACTTTACACAACCATTGGTAAATGATAATGTAGGGGGGCTACTTCTGGGAGGAACTCAAATTGCTGAACCAAGATTCGTATTAGGAGGGGAATCTCTTTCTACAGCCCGGCCTGCCAGGTATAATGGCGCACCTACTACCGAGGTGTCTCTAAAACTTAGTGGATCTTTTAATAATATGGGGGTTCCTGGGGCTAAATCTTTTCACCTTTTGGCTCCTGGGTATGGAAATGTAAACGGAGTTGCCTCTGGTGCAGCAAACCCATATTTTGCGAGATTCGCCTCTACCGAGACTGCAACGGTTCTTGGGGATGCGCTTTCACAAAATCCGAGCTTTTTTACTCTTTGGATAGGTAATAATGACGTATTGAGTTATGCTACCTCTGGCGGTGATGGAGTTTACCAGGAGAATATAACCGATTTTACCCAATATGGTCCTAATGATATTACAGATGTAAATGCTTTTGCTTTTGTTTATAACTCGATAGTTAAACAGTTAGCTGGTGAAGATGGCTTAGGGGCTGAAGGGGTTTTAATCAATATTCCAAATGTAACAGATATACCATTTTTCAAGGTGGTTCCTGTAAATCCAATTCCTTTAGACGCTGCAACTGCAGGTGCGCTTAATGCACAATTTGGAGCCTATAATACGGCAATTTTACCTG
>JAHELO010000283.1 GCA_024644145.1 Christiangramia sp. | reverse complement strand
GAATATGATCAAGTGTATGGAGATAATGTGTATGTGTCATATGCAACGCTATTGCCAGAATTTGAGAATATAGATTAATTAAATATTTCCATTCACAAAGTCCCCCTGGTAATAGCATATCAGGGGGACTTTTTTTTAGGAATAAATCAACATTAAAATATAATATTATGAGCACTCAAAATTTTTCAACGAAAGCATTACATGCAGGGCATGACGTTTCACAAAATGGTGGTACAAGAGCAGTACCAATTTATCAAACAACCTCTTACGTCTTCAATAATTCAGATCATGCTGCGGCGCTGTTTTCCCTGGCCGAACCTGGGTTTATTTATACAAGGATTAATAACCCTACGCTGGATATACTGGAGCAGAGGCTGGCGGCACTGGAAGGAGGGATCGCAGCCGTGGTAACCGCTTCGGGTACAGCGGCAACCAGTACGGCGTTACTAACCCTTCTTAAGGCAGGCGATCATATCGTTTCGTCCAATAGTTTATACGGCGGTACCTACAATCTTTTTAAGAACACTTTACCCCGGTTGGGAATTACCACCACTTTTGTAGATCCTGCTAATCCAGAGAATTTCACCAAAGCAGCACAGGAAAATACCCGGGTATTTTTTGCAGAATCTGTTGGAAATCCAAAACTGGATATTCTGGATCTTAAAGCAATTTCAAAAGAAGCTAAGGCTTTCAAAGTTCCCTTTATTGTGGATAATACTGTGGCTACTCCCTATTTGCTGAATCCTATTGAGCATGGGGCAGATATAGTTCTGCATTCCCTTACAAAATATATCAACGGGAATGGAACCGCCCTCGGTGGGGTGATCATCGATGCCGGTAAATTCGATTGGGCCAACGGGAAATTTCCGGAATTCACCGAACCATCTCCGGGTTATCATGGCCTGGTGTATCATGAAGCGCTTGAAGAAGCTGCCTTTATTGCGAAGGTGAGAATAGAAGGCCTAAGAGATTTGGGAGCCGCACTAAGTCCTTTTAATGCCTTCCAGATCCTGCAGGGTCTCGAAACTTTAAAGATTAGAATAAAAGAACATAGTAGCAATGCGCTAAAACTGGCAAAATGGCTGCAACAACAGGAAGAAGTGGAATGGGTGAACTATCCCGGCCTGGAGTCCAGTAAATATTATGACCTGGCTAAGGAGTATCTGCCTGAGGGGCAAAGCGGCCTGATAACTTTCGGGGTGAAGGGAGGATTTGAAGCTGCCAAAACGGTAGTAGATGAATCGAAGGTATTTTCTCTTCTGGCTAATATTGGAGATACAAAGTCTTTAATAATCCATCCCGCCAGTACTACACATCAGCAGTTAAAAGAAGACGAGCAGGCATCTACTGGGGTTACTCCAGATCTCATAAGGCTATCTGTAGGACTTGAAGATGTAGAAGACCTTAAGAACGATCTCAAAGAAGCCTTCTCTCAGATTAAAAAGAAAACCTTGGTTTAATGTTGGTTTGGTTAATAGATCCGGGAGAGGTTATTTTTTCTTTTCCCGGATTAAAATAAAGAAAAATGCTGGAAAGCTTACTCATAGAAAATTTTAAAAATTCTGCCGGGAGCACTCAGGATATTCACTTAAGCTATCAGCTGTTTGGAAGAAAGCCTGCGGAAGCTCCTGTTATCCTGGTAAATCATGCCCTCACCGGTAACTCCCTGGTCACCGGGAAGAATGGCTGGTGGAAAGATCTTATAGGTAATAATAAATGTATCGATTTAGATAAATTTTGCATCCTCGCTTTTAATATACCAGGCAACGGAATTAAAGGAACTGAAGATCAGTACTTCGAGAATTACAGGGAATTCAGATTGAAGGATATCGCCCGGGTCCAGGCGATAGCACTGGAAAAACTGAAAATAAACAGCCTATTTGCCATTATCGGAGGTTCTATAGGCGGAGCACTTGCCTGGGAACTTGCAGTACTAAAGCCGGAACTGGCTGAGCATGTGATACCGATTGCATCAGATTATAAATCTACAGACTGGCTGGTAGCGAATTGCAGAATACAGGACCATATTTTAAATAATTCTTCCAATCCTGTTCATGATGCAAGAATGCATGCAATGACATTTTACCGTACTCCGCAATCTCTGGCTCATAAATTTGGTGGGAAAAGAAACATGGGGAATCAAGTCTTTGAAGTGGAAAACTGGTTGTTACACCATGGTGAGAAGCTGAAAAACAGGTTTACACTTTCTTCCTATAAATTACTGAATCATTTATTAATGACGATAGATATAAGCAATGGTACCGGAAAATATCTTGATTCTGCGAGCCGGGTGAAGGGTGATATTCATATCGTAACCGTAAACTCAGACCTGTTCTTTCTGGCAGAAGAAAATTGGAATACATATGTGGAGCTTTCGTTACTGAAAAATAATATCAGCATTCATGAAATTAATTCCATACATGGGCACGATGCTTTTTTGATTGAAACAGATCAGTTGAACCGTTTCCTGAATCCAATATTCAGGCAAACCGGGACTAAATATAAATCGGATTTCTCTACAAGAGGAAGGAATTTTCAAATAGTATAAAAAGATGAGATATTTCAAAAGTTTGAATCCATTACCATTAAAAAGCTTCTACCACTAATGGATAATTAAATGATTAGGTACGTTTTGAATCAGGGATAAGTTAAGGGCTGGTGCATGTACAGGATATTATTAAGGATATATTACAGGCTCTGAAATAATGAAAATATATGAAACCGAAATAAAGAATTACAGACAGTCTTGTATGTATTTGCTGAAAGCGGGATTTTATTATATTCGTTCCATGCTTTCCAAAAAGACCAAGTACGGAATTAAGGCCCTGGCTTATATCGCCAGAAAAAAGGACAGGAAACCGGTCCAAACCACAGAGATCTCTGAAAGTGAGAATATTTCTCAGAAATTTCTGGAAAGTATTCTGCTGGAATTACGAAAGTCGGGATTTCTGGGTTCTAAAAAGGGTAAAGGCGGTGGTTATTATCTCATCAAAGAACCACACGAAATAAAAATGACTTCGGTAATAAGAGTATTGGAAGGGCCAATCGCAATGGTACCCTGTGTAAGTCTAAATTATTATGAAAAGTGCAATGATTGCCCTGACGAGCACACCTGTTCAGTCCATAAATTAATGATACAGGTGAGAGACGCTTCTTTAAATGTACTTGGCGAAAATACTTTGAAGGATATTGCATTTACGCTATAATCTGCGGTATCCATGTAAGAGCTCATCACTTGCCCAATGAATTTAAGTATTTCGATCCTACCAAAGTATTAGATAACAGAGAATGTGGTTTACACGCTTAAGGTGCAGAACTACCGGGAATAGTTTCTGGCTGTCGCACGTACAGTAATCGAGAATTCTTAACTTTGAGCAAAATCTGAAAAA
>JAHELO010000282.1 GCA_024644145.1 Christiangramia sp. | reverse complement strand
CCTCAGTCAAAATCGATTTCTTAACTTCTCCAGAAATCACCGGGCTTCCAATTACATCCTTCAGATCGCCATTTTCCTGAATGGTACTAGCAACCAGGCGCATGTCCTTTTCAAGGGGCGTGTCTGCCTTTTTATCAATGGCAAGCTCCAGTATGGCTTTGGCGTATCTTACAGCTGCTCTTGAATAGCTCATAAGGATTAATTCAATTTAATATCCCCAAGCATATCGTCAACGAGTTTGATTTGTTTCTTATCGTCTGACAATTGCTCTTTGATTACTTTTTCAGCTATCTGCAGGGAAAGATCAGCTACCTGGTTCTTAATATCTGCAACGGCGGCTTTCTTTTCACTCTGAATAGTAGCCTGAGCTTGTTTGATCATTTTGTCGCCTTCAATCTGTGCCAAATCACGGGCATCTGCAACAATCTTATCCTTGATCTCCCGGGCTTCCTTAAGCATAACTTCTCTTTCAGCACGTGCTTCCTGTAACAGCTTTTCACTATCTGCAGTTACATTTTGCATTTCCTTCTTGGCATCCTCTGCAGCAGCGAGGGCATTCTTAATCCCCTCTTCCCGGTCTTCTACTGCATTCAGTATAGGCTTCCAGGCGTATCTCCACAGCAGGAATAAAAGGGCTAAAAACAATAAAGTTTGCCAGAAAAAAAGGCCTAATGAAAATTCTTCTATTAACTGATCCATCCTTTAATATTCTAGAATATTTAACGCAATAAAAACAAGCCGCCGCAACCAACCGTTACGGCTGCTTGTAATTTGTTCTTAGCTTTCTGCAGTTGCAAACAATGCAGCAAAACCAATACCTTCAATAAGCGCCGCTACGATCAGCATTGCTGTTTGAATTTTACCGTAAGCTTCAGGTTGTCTCGCAATCGCTTCCATAGCCTGGCCACCGATTCTTCCGATACCCACGCCAACACCGATTACGATAAGTCCTGCACCTACAATTCTTGGAATAGACATAATAAATAGCGTTAAAGATTAAACATTCAACTTAGTGTGCTTCTGCGTGTTCATGTTCTTCGGAGGCAAATCCAAAATACAAGGCAGAGAGCATGGTGAAAATATACGCCTGTAAGAGCGCCACCAATATTTCGATCAGGGAGATGGCAAATGCCAGTCCGAAGGACAATGAACTCCCTATCCAGTTTTTAAACAGGAACATCAATCCGATAAGGCTCATAATAACGATATGGCCGGCCTGCATGTTTGCGTATAAACGTATCAGCAGGGAAAACGGTTTGATGAAAATTCCCAGTAATTCAATGGGAACTAAAATGATATATAACGGAATTTTGGCGATCCAGGGCATAGAATCCCCTAACGGATCTAATAGGTGTTTCCAGTAATCCTTGGTCCCTGTAAAATTGGTTATCAGGAAAGTAAGGATTGCCAAAGCCGTGGTAATTGCAATATTTCCGGTTACGTTTACCCCCAGAGGAGTCAATCCGAACATATTCAGGAACCAAATAAAGAAAAATATGGTCAACAAAAACGACATGTACTTTTTATATCGCTTCTCTCCGATTGTGGCAATAGCAATATCATCTCGGATATAAAGCACAATCGGTTCAAAAAACCGACCAATTCCTTTTGGTATACCCCCATTCTTTGTGTAGGATCGGGCCAGCCCCCTGAAAAGTAAAAACATGAGCAAGCCGGTAATCATAATCATCACCACGCTTTTGGTCATGGAAAAATCCAATGGTTTGACATTGGTAGGGTGCTGTTCTTGATCGTAATTAATAGCCCCCTCGGCATCTGTCCTATAGATTTTGCCATGGTAGAGTTTATAAAAGCTGCCTTCTACCTCTGCCAGGGTTTCGCCATGGTGGAATTTAGAGGAAGAAAATACCTTGAGCCCATTATCCCACAAAATTACCGGTAGCGGAAAACCCACATATACATGCTCCCCATTTTCCTTGGTATATGAAAACAGAGAAAAATCGTGAGAATCTTTCAAGTGATGCTCAATATATTCGTCGATTTCTGTCTTCAGATCCTTATCGCCTTCACTTTCATCGCTTTTGGCAAAAACAGAAATATGAAAGATGAATGCTATCGCAAAGAGAAGTCCAGTCAAAATTGTTCGTTGCATACCGATCGGCAAATTGGGTCTCTAAAAATCGGTGCAAATGTAAGGCATTCTTATAAAAAGAAAAAAGCATTTCCCCCATTTATTTAAAAGGGATGGAAGGCCTTATGAATTGTGCGACTGATCGATATCGCGAAGCAGTTTCACCAGGGCCAGTGTCTCGACGATTAAACAGGTGAGATAAGGTATGAAAAAGTAAAAAAAATCTGTTTTAGATAAGCTGCCATCACGAGAAAAAATGGGTTCCAAAATGATAAAATAAGCAGCAAACTTAAGTGCGCTCCCAAAAAGGAAAAAGAATCCCAGGTGCCGGCTTTGTTGGGCAGCAAACTGAAGCATTGCCAGATAAATGCCGTAAGCAAGTGCCAAATTCAAAAGATAAGCCCATGTTATTTCTGATAACAAAATAGGCCAATCCCTGGCATACAAGACTCCATAATGCAAGACGCCCACCAACAGTAGCGCAGTGAGCAGTTTAAATAAAAATGTGAACGATTTACGGATCAATTCAGGAGTTGAGGTTTTTGGTCTGTTTAACTACCAGGTACATGGCAACTGCAACGGCTAAAAGGGTAAAGAAAATGGTATAGGTATTGTTTTCCGATCCTTCTTTCTCATCCAGCCACTGTCCCAACCAGGCTCCCAGATAAATGATAACCCCCATTTGCACGGCGATTCCTGTAAGGCTTAGCCAGAACCTGGATTTCTTGGGTTTAGACATCAGAATGCCCTTTAGTGACTTTATATTTAAGTATGTCCGGCATCCTTTGCAGTAAACTTGCTGGATAAGCTCCAAGCCGGTTTTTAAAGCAGATAATTAGGATATCCTGGCTTTCTCCCCAGGATTTTTAGCCGGGGCTATATTTGGTTTAGAAGCTATCTGTGTACTTGATCCTGGAGATCCCGAAGTACTGCTGCTTAATCCGGATTTGCCTTTCATAGAACAAGAAGCATTAAAGGTTGCCCCTGGCTCTACAGCCAGCTTGGTTACGGAAACGGTGCCTTCAATTACTGCAGACGCTTTGAGAGAAAGTAAATCAGATACCAGCAATTCTCCATTGAAACTTCCTTCAATATCCGCATTGACACATTCCACTTTACCGTGGATATATCCACCTTTGCCAATGACCACTTTACCGGAGGTTTTTACATTTCCATCCAGCTTACCGTCAATCCGGAAGTCGGCTTCGGAAATAATATCCCCTTTTATTTTAGTGTTCTTTTCAATTCTGTTGGGTTGTCCGCCAATTTCATTCATAGTTCTAGGTTTTTTGTTATCGGAAAACATTTTGTTTATG
>JAHELO010000010.1 GCA_024644145.1 Christiangramia sp. | reverse complement strand
ATGTTTAGTTTTATCTGTCCAGATTACCAGCCCTTCTTTTACATCCATATCAGAGGAGGTACCATCCCCGTTATTCATTTTTGCCTTGGCGTCTGTCATAAAAACCACCACTCCTTCAGGGTGACTATGCATTTTTGATTCTTCTCCGGGTTTGTAATTTATTCGAAGTACCCTAAGCTTTTCGTTATCTACTTCTACCTTATAATGGTCTGGCGCCACTTTGGCTGCATCCTGAGAAAATGCATTAATATTTGGGATCAACAGGAGAAGGCATATACCAATAGCCCTCAATTTTAAAAGTGTGTTCATAATTTTAGTATTAATAACTGGTTAATTATCCTATGCTGAATTTATGAAGAGGCCTCTTTACAGGTTTGAATTTGAATCCTAATTCCTGCTCTGCCAGGTCATTACTATAAACTGTTTTTGGCTTCCCCTTAGGAGATTTTCCATTAAGCATCCTTGAAATATCTGAAACCTTCCAGCTTTCACTGGTGAATAGGTAATTTTTTCCGTGGTTTCCGGTCATGGTGGCTGCCCTGTATACTCCTTCAGCCACATCTTCTACATCTACCAGCGCAAACTCTACATCATCGTTAAAAAGAGTTTGTAAAAAGGGATCACTGGCCCGCCCAGATTTTATGATCTGCTGCAATCCCACAGATGTGGAATCCTCTCTGGACGAAAGCGGATTGCCCATGACCGTAACCGGAGATACCGTCACGATCTCTGCTCCAATCTCTGGGTATTTATCGATGAATTTTCTAACGATCTGGTCTGCATAATACTTTGCCTGTGCATAAGGAATATTCGCTTCATCCAGATAGGGTTCGTCTTTCTCGGTATATATATGCCCCGGATCCCTGTGAGCTGCAGGATAGGGGAATGAGGTATTAAATGCAGCTACAGATGCCACGAACAATATTTTAAACAGGTCTTTATTCTCTTTCGCCAATTGAAGAAAATTCTCGGTTCCTTGTATGGTAGGCTCATAAAGATCTCTTTTTGCATCTTCTACACCTAATTTAAAAGGTGTTCCGCAATGTACCATGATCTCACAGTCATAAGCAAAATTCCTTAGGGAGTCCATATTCTGGACATTAACTTCCTTTATAGAAAGATTATCTTCATTGCCCAGATCAAAGAGATGCTCGTATTTATTGCTTTTGGAAAGATTGGTAACAGATACTTTTACCTTATGGCCTTTTTTCAAAAAGATCCTGGTTATGTAGCTGCCAATAAAACCGGCACCTCCTGTAATACCTACATTTTTCATAATGATTCCTATTGAGAGGTCGCCACAGAATCTTTTGCAACTCTTGACGTGTCCATTTCCTGCATCGCTTTCATCATTATTGAACCATCCCAGTAAGCATGTTCTTCTACTATTTTACCATCTACGAACCTGGCAGTTAAATGAACCGGTACTAAAATTTCCTTATTGCCTTCAGAAAGTGTTCCCTTCCAGCTACCCCAGTAGTTCACCCAGGTATTATCATCATCTGTAAGTACCATTTCAAACTCATCATCCTCATCATCAAATTCGTAAGTAGATAATGCAGCAAGGCTGGCCTTATGTCCTTCGGTGATTTCCTCAAAGCTCTTAGGAGTATCGCTGTTGTGGTAAATTTTTGCAGTATCGGCATAGTGTTTGCCAAATGCATCCCAATCAGATTTTTCATAATCCCTAATCAGGGTCTTTAGCGTATTTATCTCGTCAGAATTCTGGGTATATCTCACTTTTTCCTCTTTTTTCTCTTCACAGCCAATTGCTGTCACCACAACCAGAAAAATTATAATCAGTTTTTTCATGACCTTTAATCTTTAGTTATTTTAGAATCTTCAGAAGCTCCCTGATATGCCAGGTCGGGTCGCATGCTGCCACGCCTAACACTGTAGGCATCTACATAATTAAACAATTCATTAAATAGCTTTTTCCCGTCTTCACCTAATAACTTCTGATTTTCTGATGTTCTGGTATCGTAATCCACCGCATCCTTAGCCGATATGACCGCTACCAGGTAATCTCCTACATTGCCAAAACCACTTCTATAGACCCGGTAATGCACTTTGGAATTCTTTGCCGCGAAAAGATCTTTCAATTCCTTCATCTTAGATTGCAGGTCCTGCAAATTGGCAGGGGTAACATCCATTCTATGCCAAACCCGGTATTCCTGGCCTGGAGTAGTGGTGCTTAATCCATCTGGCATATAGGACAGGGAAGGGATTAGCATGGTAACAAAATCTCCGTGCTTGTCATAACATTTGTTGAAATTTTCAAACATCTTATTAAATGATTCCTCACCAACTTTATCCCGAAGATCATTGAAATTAGAATTCTGAATGTCTGCTAGATTTTTGATTGGAGTGATAGATAAATAGGTGCCATCGTCCATCGAAGCTACAGACCATTGGATATCCTTTACATTGTTCTTCTTACATGCTTCTACAAGGTCTTTGGAGGCTTTCTCATAATCCATCATTTTTGACGGTTTTACCTGGTCTTCATGAACCCAGAAAGCCTGGTTTTCACCTTCCTGAGCAAAAATGGTCAATGTGAGAAAAGAACAACACAGGATACTGATTAACTTAGTCTTAAAATGCATAATAATAGTTTTAGAAATAAATAGTACTTATTGACTTTCACTAAGCAATGCAGGTAAGTTCCGGGCCCTAAGGGCTGGTAGATATATTTTTGTGAGGCAGCCAGATTCTATTTAGGCATGGGCCATCTGTAACTTTTAATCACAAGCCATTTTCCATCTATCTTTTTAGCAATATTTACCACCTCAAGGCGGCGGGTTTGCTCATCACTTTCCAGATCCAGGAACACTTTGTCATGATAGAAATATAGTCCATCAGTCAGTTTATCTTCTGAAACATTTTCAAAGCGAATGCGGGCTTTATTCTCTTCAAAGAATTTGTTATAGAAATCCCGAACTTCGTCTGCTCCTTTAAGCATGGTTCCGTCTATATGATGTATCATCACGTTATCTGAGTATACCTTCAGTATCCCTTCGGTATCTGAATTTTGTAGGGCTTGAACATAATTTTCTCTTAATTCATTCAGAAAGGCTTCAGATGATTGCGCATGGGCAGGAAGAGAGAGCATGACCCATGCAAAAATCAGAATATATATAGTTCTCATGAGCAATGATTAATTATTAACAAGGGATAATTCAGGTTTTAGATAACCTTTTACAACCTCCCTTTTAGATACCGTATTCTCAATTTCATCAAACAGAGCTTTACCTTCATCGCCCAATAAATCCATATTTTCTTTTCTTAATTGCTCCATATCTTCCGGGCTTTCGGCAGCTACAGCAACCATAAAGTAATATCCCATGGTTCCGAATCCGCTTTTATAAAGCCTGTAATGAACTTTCGAATTCTTTTCGGTGTACATTTTCTTAACCTTTTTAGCCAGTTCTTCGGCTTTCTCACCTTCCCCGGGAGGGATATGGTAATAATTGAGTTCACGGTAATTCTTGCCCTCCGGCGTTTGAGTGATTCCATCTGGCATGTAAGATAGTTCCTTGTCCAGTC
This sequence comes from Christiangramia sp., assembly GCA_024644145.1. Lineage (GTDB taxonomy): Bacteria > Bacteroidota > Bacteroidia > Flavobacteriales > Flavobacteriaceae > Christiangramia. The sequence continues at coordinate 10,213 of JAHELO010000010.1, read as the reverse complement.
TTAGTATGTAGTCGCCGTGTTTAGTATATGTGCCTTTATAGGCATCCATTAAATTCTGAAAGCTCTCATCGCCTACCTTCTTTTTAAGATCTTCGAAGGGATTTTTGTCCAGTTCTGCAAAATTGTCAATAGGGGTTAAATACATTACCCGGTTGTCATCTGCTGCAAAAGTGATCCAGCTCATTTCTTTTATATTTTGATCTTTAAAGGCTTTTAGGAGTGCCTTGTCACTCTTGGCATGCTTATCCTGCTGACCTTCTTTTACATGATCTTCATGCACCACATACATTTGATAACGGTCGCCCTGGCTCCATCCTGAAAATCCCATGAAAAGGATAAATGTGAGAGCCAATAAAATTGATTTCTTTGATCTCATTGGTCTGATTTTATGGTTAATAAAGAAGGAATTTAGGGAGTAAGCTCTAGAATAAATTAAATCTTAGGATAGAGATACCTTAAAATTTTCCGAAAGGATAGTTTTATTTACCCAAGCATAAAATTCTGTTAATTCTAAGCAGCAAAAGAATCTGAAAAATGGTCTTAAATAACCTGAAGATGTTTAAATAATTCCGGCCTCATATTTTTGCTCAGGGGCAATGAGTGATTGTATATTACTACATGATTTCCACCAATCTCATCTATATGGGCAATATTGGCAATATAAGAACGGTGGATCCTTAAAAATCTATTGTCTGATAATTTTTCATCTACTTCTTTGAGGGTAGTGACCAGGAGATATCTTTTTTCCTTGCAGTATACCTTGCAATAATTCCTGTCAGCTTCTATATAGCGAATGTCATCCAGGGATATTTTTATCATTTTCTCCCGGTGTCTTATAAAAATGCGGTCTTGCAGGATACAATGCTCATTTTTGGCGTAAATATTTTTTACCGCTCCGGAAGAAATTTCAAGCGAATCTTCAATTTCCCGTTTTAAATTTCTCCGTCTTCGTTTTAACGAAACGGGGAGCATCTTATCTATGGTTTCCGCAGTTCGTTTATTGAAATAAATAACAGGAGAGCTCAGTTTATTGTCATCTGCTGTGGCCAATTCAATACCATTCAGCTGACCTTTTAATTGATCGTCAAGCAGGATGAGATCTGGAACTTCCTGTTCCAGGAAATGGAGTGCATCTTTTGCCCTTGAAAATATTCCGGTAATATTATATCCCAGCCGGTTGAGATGCAGAGAAATTCGGGCCGCCATAGGAATATCCTTCTCTACGATTATTATTTTCTCCTGTGTGGCCATTCAGTAAATTTTCATAAAGATACTGAAACTATTGATAATCAATAAGGTATGTGTTAAAATCTTCTTTTGCTGCTTCTAGGATGTACAGGGTAAAAGGAGGGAAGGGTTACGTGATATTTTACAACCAATAGTCTTATTCCAATAACGATAAGGGAAGTTACTATATAAATTATATCTGTATCTACTCCATAGTGATGTAAGATCACAAAGGCCAGAGCACCTACGAGACATGCGGTCGCATAAATCTCTTTTCTAAATATCACCGGGATCTCGTTACAAAGAATATCCCGTATCACCCCGCCAAAAGTACCCGTCATTGCACCCAGAGCAACAGAAATAATAGGATCAAGACCATTTTGAATTCCTGTTTCAACCCCGGTAATCGTAAACACTCCCAGCCCGATGGTATCAAAAAGAAAAAGGGATTTCTTCAGATATTCCAGTTTGTTCCTGAATACAATGGCAAATATGGTCACAACTCCTATGAGATAAACGTATACCGTATTTTCCATCCATGTTACAGGAGTATCACCAATCAAGATATCTCTCACGGTCCCGCCTCCAATTGCAGTCACAAAGGCAATGATAAAAATCCCGAACAGGTCCAGTCGCCGGTTCATGGCAGAAAGGGCTCCGGAGATGGCAAAGGCTATGGTACCCAATACATCCAATATGTTGAACAAACTCAATTCCATGCTTGGCAAAGGTAATTTTATCTTTTAAATTTGCCTGAACCGGCAATATTTTATGCCTTTATTTTTTAGGTTTATCAACAAATAGAAGATCTTAATAACAAAAAGTGTAAGATTTCTTTAAAAGCACCTACTTTTATACAGTTAAAAAAAAAAGAACAATGAGCGATACTATAGAGAGAATAAAATGTTTGATCATTGGTTCGGGACCTGCGGGGTATACTGCGGCAATCTATGCTGCCCGTGCAGATCTTAAACCTGTTGTTTATACCGGAATGGAGCCGGGTGGCCAGCTTACCACTACTACCGAAGTTGATAATTTCCCGGGTTATCCGCAGGGGATAGATGGACCTAAAATGATGATGGATCTTCAGGAACAGGCAGAACGTTTTGGGACTGAAGTGAGAATAGGCATGATCACTGAAGTTGAGTTCTCTAAAGAAGTAGGAGGTATACACAGAGCTTGTGTAGATAATTCTAAATGGATAGAAGCTGAAGCCGTTATTATCTCTACAGGTGCTACTGCAAAGTATCTTGGCTTGCCAAGTGAACAAAGATTACGTGGTGGTGGAGTATCGGCCTGTGCCGTTTGCGACGGGTTCTTCTATAAAGGACAGGATGTGGCAATTGTTGGAGGTGGAGATACTGCAGCTGAAGAAGCAACTTATCTGGCGAATATCTGTAACAAGGTGACCATGCTGGTACGTAAAGATTATATGAAGGCTTCTAAAGCTATGCAACATCGGGTAGAGAACACTAAGAATATCGACCTGAGATATAATACTGAAGTTGATGAGATCCTGGGAGACCAGGTTGTGGAAGGGTTAAGAATGGTTAATAACCAAACCGGTAAAAAAGAAGAAATCGAGATAACAGGATTTTTTGTGGCCATTGGTCATAAACCAAACACCGATATCTTTAAAAACTGGTTAGACATGGATGAGACCGGATACGTGATCACTAAAGAGAAATCTACTAAAACCAACATTCCAGGAGTTTTCGCTTCTGGAGATGTACAGGATAAAATATACAGACAGGCAGTAACTGCTGCAGGTACTGGATGTATGGCTGCTTTGGATGCAGAGCGTTATTTAGCAGAAATTGAAACCGAAGAAGAAATTGAAAAGCCGCAGACCAAACCGGAATCGGTTTAAGGAGCGCTGAATTATAAATGCAAAAAATCCCGCCTAAGCGGGATTTTTTGATCGTATTAACGAGAGGTTTAATTATCGGTTTTCACCTTTACTTCTCCATCGTCAATTTTTACTTTAGACTCACTACCGTTTGCACGGTCAACTTTTTTCTTATACTCTCCATCATCTTTCTTGATCTTGATCTCATCACCGGCGGGAGTCTCAATTTTTATCTTTTCCCCACCATCTTTTACTTCCACTTTATTATTAGGATCTTCCATCATCCTTTGTACCTCGGTCTTCTCCTCATCGCGTGTTTCAGTATTACGGCATGAAACAAAGCCTAGACTTAGTGCAAGTATAAAAAGGCTGCTTTTAAATAGATATTTCATAGTTTTAAAATTAAACGCTCAGCCATTACCACTTCCCTGGAATTACCTGAATTATATTGGGTACAACCAAGTTTTAGAACATAATGATCTGAACTGAATTATAGAGTAAATCTATTCAACTTACCGATCATAAGTATGTTTTTTAGAAAAATTTAGGAATTGGCAGATTACTGGAATAAACCTTTGCTGAATTCTTTTTTCTCGATCTTGGCCTCATTCGTAAACTCAATAAGATTGATCTGTGGTTCATTATAAATCTCGATCTCACTCCTGCCGTTCGCTCTTATATTAAGAGTGTCTTTCACGTTCACCTTTAGATCTGAACTACCCTGGGCTAGAACTTCGGCGGTGAGACAGCTAAGATTTTCACCGTCAAATTTAGAAGATTGATCGGCCCGCAGGTTTAATTCCATTATATCTCCTTCTATCCTGGCAGAAGCTTTTTCGTATATATCCACATTATAAACCGGGCTGTTCACGAGGGCCTTAACATTAGCAGACTGGTTTAACTGAAATTCTGTAGCCTGGGCTGTGATATTAAGTTCAGTTCTTGAATTATCACTTTGTATGAGCCTGAATGCATTCGACTTGATGGTCATAAATGCCTTAGATCCCTCCTTTGTTTCCAGTTTAAAATCACCGGTATAGAGATCCTGGAGAGATTCCATTTCTACATCCTCTGCAATCAAGATATTTTGTAAAGTATCTGAAAAGCTCACTGTGAGTTCCTGTTTCTTGGTTCTCCCAAATTCTTTCAAAGGTTTAATATATAGCACTCCGTCTTTAACTTCGGTAAGTATATAATCATGTAGGTTATCGTCTGCCTTGATCTCCACCATTGGCCGGCTTCCTTTTAAAACGCCAATTTTGAACTCTCCCTGTGCCTGTATGGAATGAAAAGAAGTAAGATCGTATTGCTCGGTTTTTACATTTCTACTACCCTTGATTTTATCCTGGGCTTTACAGGAGCAAAAGATGATTAGTATTACTAATGGTAAATTTTTCAGCATATATGGTTTTTAGATTTGTATCAAATATAGCAAAAGCCTCCAATTGGAGGCTTTTGTTTTAGGTTGGTTAGCATTCTGGTAGTTTGCAGGTAGATTTAGGACCTTCACATAAGAGTACATATTGCTCTTGTATTTCATGATAAGCTAGAGGTTCTTCAGGTTGATGACCAAAGAACAGCCCTACAATAAAACTTACTACCAGATTAACTAAACTGCTCATGAGTGCTGATTTATCTCAATTCCGTTATTGTCAATTTTAATACGATTGGCTTTTTCATCGTTCACTTCAACACCTTCATCATTCACACGTATCTTCATTTCTTTGCCGTTTACATCGATCTTTGCATTAAAATCATCTGAGGCATCCCAATCGTCTGTGTCTCCTTCTTCCCAGGAATCATCTTCACTATCCCAGGTATCTACCGGGCAGTCTTCACAGATAGTTTCATTTTCCAGGACCTTAAGGAAATGACCTTCATCCCCGCTAATTAGGATATCTCCATAATAATCGGCATTTCTGTGAAATGAAGAAACATTATCATCAGCATATAGAACAGCTCCTTCAGGAAGATAGACAGTGACCTGTACTTCCTGGTCACGGTATCCGTAACCTGAATCTGTTGTGAAGTAACTGTCCAGCAATAACTCATTCCCAATTAAACTGGTAGAATATTCTATGTTGGCAGCTCTCTCTTTTGCATCCTGATAATCTTTGCCTTCAGATGTTTTAAGGATCTCGATCTTACCCAAAGAATCTTTGGTAGATTTTACAATTAGCCTGATATCGTTTCCAACAATGATCCTACGGTTATTATCATAGGCCAGTCTGAAATCAGAACTTCTCCAGGTTCTTCCTGTATACTCATTATTATGCCTCATCCTAAGGAAAATGGTGTCTGCGGGTGTAACTGCCAGTTTTTCGGTACTGGCCACCTCTCCGTCAAAAGCTCTGTTGGTAGCCTGACTCACACCTACCACTACCAAACCAATAATGGAGATAAGCCATAAACCCAGTAAGGTAAGCAATGCTATTCTGCCAATAGACCTTAGATTTTTCACCAGGATCTTTAATCCCAGGACGAATAGGAAAAAGAAAGGAATACCTACCGCAAAAAATGCCAGAAGGGAAATCAGTCAGATAGGAGCTCCACTGTTCACCATATCTACATAATCTGTCCATGGCGCTTCAATGATCCCGAACGTGCCTACCGCAAACAGTCCAACAAAAAGAGCAATTAAGGTTGATCCAGCGATAAGTAGCAGAAGTACTCCTACGAATTTTACAAATAGTTTCAGACAGAACCTGATGATCTCTCCCAGGGTGGTAGCTGCAGAAGTGGCGCCAGCGCTGGCCTTTTTGCCATATTTCTCATAGTCTACACTTTTTATACTATCTGAAACCTCGTGAAAACCCTCACGTATCTTTTTCTCGATATTGCTGACGGTTACCTCCTCTCCGCGCATTGCCAGTTTATCGGCAGTGGTTTTAGCTTCCGGAACAAAAATCCAGAAAGCGATATATATTAAAATAAACGCACCACTTGAAAATATGGTTAATAAGATCCAGAGTATTCTTACCCAGATAGCTTCTATCCCCAGGTAATGGCCCAGTCCAGATGATACCCCTCCAACAAAACCATTCTCCGTATCCCGGAACAATTGTTTACCAACGGTTCTGGTTGCCTTCGTTCTCTTGGGTTCATCTTCAAAAATTTCTTCGTCTACCATATAATCTTCCGGCTGCCCCATAACCGTTATCACTTCTTCAACTTCTTTAATGCTGATCACCTGCCGGTCGTTCTTGATCTTCTCATTAAATAATTCAGCAATACGGGCTTCGATGTCTGAGAGAATCTCATCACGACCCTGAGTATTAGAAAACGAATGTCTAATAGCCTCAAGATATCGCTGTAGTCTGGCATACGCATCTTCATCTATGTGAAAGAAAGTGCCGGCGAGATTTATATTTACTGTTTTATTCATGATTCTTCTTTTTTTGAGTGGTTACGATGTTAACTGCAGTTTGCAACTCTTCCCAGGTACCTGTAAGTTCCTTTAGGAATATTTTTCCTGTTTCTGTAAGACCATAATATTTCCTTGGTGGCCCGCTGGTAGATTCTTCCCATCTGTAATTGAGAAGGCCAGCATTTTTTAGTCTGGTGAGGAGCGGATAAATAGTGCCCTCAACCACCAGTAACTTTGCGTCTTTTAAGGTGTCCAGAATCTCTGCCACATAGGCATCTTCATCCCGGAGAACCGAGAGAATACAATATTCCAGAACCCCTTTGCGCATTTGGGCTTTTGTATTTTCAATCTTCATAGTGCTTGGTTTTGGGTGTCATTAAACTGTTCATTTTTTGATTGATTAAAGTGATGATTAGATTCGTCCGGATTACCCGAACTTAAAAAATTGATGGTTAGTGGATAATTATAAAGCTTACCTTCATTAGCCCTGATACTTGCGTTGATGACCGCAAATAATTCAAGTATAAACAAACCCAGTAAAATCAAGGCCAGTACCCCTGCGATGATAAAAAAGGGCAGGGCGTCTGAGAAATTCTCTATTACAAAGGAGTCCTGCTCAAAAAAAATGGGTTCTCCAATAGTGAATTTCATCCCGAAATAAACAAAGGTCACTGCTGCTATGGCAATAATGAAAACGGTATACAGAAACATGCTGATCTGAAAATTAAGAGCATTACGCCCGTGATGATCTACAAATGGATCTTGTTTTCGGGAAAGCCATAATAACATGGGAAATATGAAATTTCCCAGAGGGATAAAAAACTTCGTGAATACCGAAAGATGAAGTACGGTAGCCAGGGTTTTATTTTGATGGGTGCTTTCTGTGTTCATTTTTTGACTGATTTAATATCCCGATTAAAGGAAAATGGCGGTTAGAAAATATAAATAGATGAATGCGATCGCAATATGGATCTGAGTACGGGTAACTGTAGATCTTTGCTTCGGGGTTAATGTGATAACCTGGATGTGAGATGATTTTTTCATGATGGTTTTTGATTGATAAGTTTATAACCTATTAGATTCTTATACAAATATATGTCTAAAAGAAGGTATTATGCAAAACATAGTACTAAATATTAACAAAAAATTAAGAATTTAAAACTCAGAGTTATTTCCTATTTTTATAGAAAAATGAATCAAAACCCTAATAAATGCAGCTAACTCCTTCTAAACTGAATACTTTTTTAATCCTGAAATTACCAAGTGCCTGGATAGCAGGAGTGAGGGTGAAATATATAGACCAAACAGAATGCGAGGTTGGGGTAAGGCATCGCTGGATAAATCAAAATCCATTTAGATCTATGTATTGGGCCGTACAGGGAATGGCCGCCGAGTTGAGTACAGGTGCCCTTATAATGAACCGGATTAAGGAATCTGATAAAAAGATCTCCATGCTGGTGGCCCAGAACAGAGCAACCTTTACGAAAAAAGCAAAAGGTAAGATCAAATTCACCTGCTACGATGGGAATATGGTGAATGAGGCATTACAAAGAACAATAAAAACGGGAGAAGGCCAGACATTCTGGATGAAAGCAGTTGGATTGAATGAAGAGGGGGTAGAAGTATCTGTCTTTGAATTCGAGTGGACTGTTAAACTTAAGTCAATAGAGTAACATACCCCCACGGTTTAATACCTATAGTAGTAAACTTTAACTCATCAATCAAAATTCAAGATTATGAATGCACACGAAATAGACTATCAGATCTTTGGCGAAGAGATGCAGTATGTAGAGCTGGAATTAGATCCTCAGGAGGCAGTAATTGCAGAGGCCGGTAACTTTATGATGATGGATAACGGCATAAAAATGGACACCATTTTTGGAGATGGATCAAAACAAAGCGAAGGATTCCTGGGGAAAGTACTGGGAGCCGGGAAAAGACTGCTCACCGGCGAAAGCCTGTTCATGACGATATTCTCCAATGAAATTCACGGGAAAAAAAAGATCAGTTTTGCTTCTCCCTATCCGGGTAAGGTAATTCCTATCGATCTAACCCGATTCAATGGTAAATTCATTTGCCAGAAAGATGCGTTTTTATGCGCTGCCAAAGGGGTGTCTATTGGTATTGAATTCAGCAAAAAACTTGGCCGGGGATTCTTTGGTGGTGAAGGCTTTATTATGCAGAAAATTGAAGGAGACGGGATGGCATTTGTACATGCCGGCGGAACAATGGCTAAAAAGGAACTGGGGCCTGGAGAAAAATTAAAAGTGGATACCGGGTGTATTATTGGTTTCACTCAAACTGTAGACTACGATATAGAATTTGTTGGAGGAATAAGAAATACACTTTTTGGAGGAGAAGGCTTATTCTTCGCAACATTAACCGGCCCGGGTACCGTCTATATCCAATCTTTACCTTTTAGCCGATTGGCCAGCAGGATTCATCAGGCGGCGCCACAGGGTGGAGGTAAAGATAAGGGTGAAGGAAGTATTTTAGGTGGAATTGGAGATGTTCTAAGTGGAGATAACAGATTCTAATTTTGTTAAAATATTAATATAATTGTTAAAACAGTTTAGGTTTCCTATATTTAGCTAATCAATTTAACTACTGCCTATTAGAAATTCTACTCAGTATTATCAACCTAACTTTAACTTAAATCAACTTCAAATTATGGCGAGAGCGATGTTTGAATATACCAAAACTGTCCTGGATAAGGTAAGTTTTGATGCGAACTTGTTCTGTAAGGAGGTTAAAAAAGCAATTGAACGCTTACTTCCTCATGAAATTGAGGAATTAAGATTGTGGATTGTTGCATTAACCAGGCAGAACCCAGAATTAAATCAATGTTTAATTTATTTAAATACTTAATAAAAAAGCGGCTCGTAGCCGCTTTTTTTAATTTGTTGTGTATTCCTTCTTTTTATTGAGAGGACTTATGATTTTTACATTCTGAAAAGTGATCGCTCCTTTTACCACACTTGCAATTGTACTTCTCAATGCGTCAATGATCTGCATTTTAAGTTCGCTGCGATGGTAAATTAAGCTTACTTCCCTTGCCGGCACAGGGTCACTGAACATTTTAAGATTCTTCTTTTCAGAATCTTTAAGATCTAAAGTATGAAGGTAAGGTAGTAGGGTCATTCCCAGCCCTTCATTTGCCAGTTTGATAAGTGTTTCAAAGCTGCCGCTTTCCAGTTGTAGCTGATCGTCCCCGTACTCTCTGGAGGCTTTACATAAATTAATGATCCCATCTTTAAAGCAATGCCCATCTTCCAGCAACAGGATCTTATTAATGTCCAGATCGTCTACTGTAATCTTATCACTATTCGAGCTTTGCATATCTGTAGGGATATAAGGTACAAAAGGCTCGTAGTAAAGTACATTTTCCTTTATGCCTTCCATTTCAAGCGGGGTTGCCGCAATAGCAGCATCAAGATGACCTTCCTTGAGTTTTTCCAGGATAGCTTCTGTATGAAGTTCCTCTATCTTAAGTTTAACCTTCGGATATTTTTTTATAAAACTACCTATGAACATAGGTAATAAAGTAGGCATGATCGTAGGGATCACACCCAGTCTAAATACTCCTCCTATAAATCCCTTTTGCTGGTCTACTATATCCTGGATTCTGTCGCTTTCATTCACGATGTTTCTGGCCTGTTGGACGATCTTTTCGCCAACCTCGGTTAACTGAATAGGTTTCTTGGTACGATCAAAGATGGTAACCTCCAGCTCTTCCTCCAGTTTCTGGATCTGCATACTTAGAGTGGGCT
>JAHELO010000009.1 GCA_024644145.1 Christiangramia sp. | reverse complement strand
AGTATTACATCCGTAATAAAAACCGCATACAAAGACTATACAGGACTCCCAGCAATCCTTTAAGTCTCTATGGGAACCTGGAATCTGAAGGAAAATTAAATATACAGGACAGCCTGGATTATCAATATACTATAAGTGTCACCGATTTTAAAGGAAATGAAAAGCTGGTGCGCATCCCAATCAAAGGGCAAATAAGTGATAATATTAAGCCAAAGGAAGAAACTAAAACAGAATACTTCGCAACAGTATCTGGTGGTCTTTCAGCTAAAGGTAGTGTGATGGACGTTCATATTCCAGAAGGCAGTCTATATGAAGATGCATTTCTGGATATCAACTTTTCACGTGAAATGGTAGAAGTTCACAGAGATGTAATACCGTTACATAAGAATATAACGATAGGGTTTGATGTAAGCCAGTATTCCGAGGAGGAAAAAAAACAGCTTTTTATTGCCCGCTTATCAGACTATGGTAAACCTATATATTCTACTACCTATAAAAAAGGAAATCGGTTTACTACCAGCACCAGGACTTTCGGAAAATACTTTCTGGCGAAGGACAGTATTGCTCCTAAAGTATCCCCTGTCAATTTCTATGACGGGCAATGGGTTTCTAACAATGAGACTTTAAAACTGAAGATATCAGATGACCTCTCCGGCATTGATGCCTACCGAGCCACAGTTAACGGAAAATTCATTCTAATGGAATATGAGTACAAGAATAATACGCTTACTCATTATTTTTCTGACGATGTACTTGCTGAGACTGAAAACGATCTTAAAGTGATCGTTACAGATAATGTTGGTAACACGACCACCTATACGGCCAAATTTTTTAGAAAACAGAACATTAATTAATATTTCCTGATTCTCAATTGTCCGGTCGCCAGAAGAACAACCCCGGCGCCAATCATTGCTCCGGCAATAATACCAAACAGTATACCATCGAGATAATAGGCCAATAAAGTGGAAAGCGCGATAAGGAAAGCTCCTAAAACTCTGTTTTGAGTCGTGGATAATTTGTACATCTAGCTATTTATGAACTCCTTTAAGGTAGCTACCACATAATCTACTTCCCCTTTGGTATTGTATCTTGAAAAGGAAAATCTAAGGGATGGTTTTTTACGGTCGTCTTCAGATAAGAATGCGTTTAGAACATGAGAACCCTGGTCACTCCCACTCTGGCAAGCACTTCCTTTAGAACAGGCAATCCCTTTTAGGTCTAATTGAAATAATAACATTAAAGCCTTTTCCTGACTCACCGGAAGGCAAACATTAATCAAAGTATACGTACTATTCTCCTCATCCTCACAGGCGCCATTAAACTTGACACCCGGGATTTCTTTTTTCAGACTATCAATGAAATGTCGTTTTATTGAACATATATATTCTTTTTCTTCCTCAAGATTTTCATACGCCAATTTTAAGGCTTCTGCCAGGCCAACGATATTGTGCACGCCTTCAGTCCCTGCACGGTGACCTCTCTCCTGCTCACCGCCAAAAATAAGCGGCTTTAAACCGGAATTACGCCGCACAAAAGCAAATCCCGCCCCTTTAGGTCCATGAAATTTGTGTGCACTTACCGCGGTAAAATCTACCGGGATTTCGCTTAGGTCCAGTGGAAAATGTCCTATAGACTGAACTGTATCTGAATGGAAGAGGGCATTATATGATTTTATAAGCTCGGCAGTTTTCTTTAGATCAAGCATGTTTCCAATTTCATTGTTAACATGCATAAGGCTTACCAAAGTCTTCTTATCTGAATTCTGCAGTCTGCTTTCCAGATCCTGTAGGTCTACATTCCCACAACTATCTACATTTACATATTCAACCTCTACATCAAAACATTCCTGTAGTTGATTCACAGTATACAATACCGCATGATGTTCAATTTTAGAGGTAATAATTCGCTTTACATCCAGGTCTCGCACTGCTGAATTCAGAGCAAGGTTATCAGCTTCAGTTCCTCCAGAAGTGAAAACAATTTCAGAAGCCTTCACATTCAGGATTCCTGCTACTGTTTTTCTCGCCTGTTCTATGAGTGATTTAGAAGATCTCCCATAACTATGAGTAGAAGACGGATTGCCATAATTCTCTTTTAAAACGCGGGTCATTGCATCGACCACTTCCTCCCTAACCTGGGTCGTCGCTGCTGAATCGAAGTACACATTTTTCATAGAGCCCAAAATTAAAGGAAATAAAATAATTTCCTACATCTCTTCCTTATAAGTTTGATTACTTTATTTTTGTTGAAAAAGCATCCTGATGAGACGTTTATTATTCGGTATATTTTCTTTCGCCCTGTTATGCGCCTGTGATGACGGAGAGATCATAGTTACTAACTTCGATTTTGAAGACAGCAGCTTGAAATTTTGTGAAGGCCCTAATAGAAATGTGATATATGCGATTAATAACGACAATGTTTTTGAGTCTATTTCACTGGCATTCAGCAACAGCCAATTAACTACAGACGATTCGGGAAATCTTATTCCACCAGACGAAGAGGAAATAAGTTTCCCGCTTTCGGGAAATAACCAGGTTACCTACCGTATTTATGATAGTGAACTTCCCACTGGGAACAACACCTATTTTTGTAGTGTTGTGCCGCCGAGTTCACCTAAAGTAATCGAAGAATGGATTAGCGGAACAGGAGCTACTGTTTTTGTTACCACTGGTTTTACTGATGAGACAGCTAATGCAGATCCAGATAGCGACGGATTGATTAATAGTAAGGAAGGCTGGACCTTAAATGGCCCCTACCAGGATACAGATGAAGATGGAATACCAGATTATCTTGATAAAGATGATGATGGCGATAACGTACCAACTATAACCGAATTAGCTAACAGCAATAACGATCCTGTAAATGCAGAAGGTCTGAGAGATTTTGATGAAGATGGTATTCCTAATTATCTTGATAATGATGATGATAATGATGGAATTCCTACAAGATTAGAAGTACAGGAAGGTGATGAAAATAATCCTGAAATTTTCCAGACCGCAGAAGGAATATCAAATTACCTTAATCCTGAACAGACTGATGAACTACAGCACAATGTTTATATCAACCATGATATTTCCAGAAATTATGGTTTCAGAATCAGAATTGATAATTTGAAATTTATTAAACAGGATGGTTCAGGTGAATCTATACAATTTGAAAGTTACGATTTTGGTACGCTAAGGTCTTCCAACGTTTCTTTCCCTCAATGTCCTGCTCAGGATACCAGCTGCGGAGAAGCTGAGCCTGCTGAGGAAACCACTACATAAACTGGTTTTTTTTTAAGGATTTTGAAAAATATAAACTTCTGTGGCGCCGAGCCCATATTTTTGATAATCGGCATCATAAAACTTGAGATTAGAATAGCGGCTTAGTAGATATTCCAGCTCCATTTTAAGCACTCCTTCCCCTACACCGTGAATAAAAACGACCTTCTGAATTCTCTTTCTCATTGCAAATTCGAGTTTATGTCGCGCAGTATCCAGCTGTAAATTAAGCATCTCATGATTGGCCATTCCCTTAGAAGACCTAACCAACTGGTTTATGTGCAGATCTACTTCCATGGGAGGTGCGCCTTTATCTTTAGATCTGGTCCTGGCAGACTGATGTTTTTTTGGTGAAGTTTTTTCCCTTAATATCTCCTGAAAATCGAATTCCTGTGTATCAATATCATTGATATCTTCCTTGATTTTCACTAAATGATCTGCAGGAAATCCCATAATAAATCCATCTTCGGTCATTATCTTAATTTCAGCCCCGGTAACCTCCTGAACTATTCCACTAAGATCATCATCAAGTAATTCTACCCTATCCCCTTTTTTAAATTCCATTCCTAGCTTTCTTTTTCACTATCTTCTTTATGATCATCCTTGGTAGCAACCCAGTAATTGGTAGCCCTGTACAATCCCAGCATTATAATCACCAACCCGATGATCTTGAAATAAGGGCTTACATCATCTGCTGAAATACTATAAAGAAGTAAAGCGCCACCAATAAAGATGAGCGTAGAATTAATTACCTGTGAGTTGTTCATTTTCAATAGGTTAAATATTTAAAATGGTGATTTTCAACGATTTAATTATTACATTTATGCAAATTTATAGCTTTAATGAAGCTTCCACTCCTTTTTTTATTGATTTTTAGCGTTCACACCTTAAAGGCGCAATTATATATTGCTCCCTCGGCAAAAGCTGATAGCTATATCTATGCTAAAGAAAGAGCTATATATGTTCATGGGCACCTTCAGCTTATTGAAAATAATAAAAAAGAAAGTGCAGCCAGTTTGTACCTACGCAATGGAGCTCAGCTTCTCCAGGGACCCAGAAGTAATAATCAAAATAAGGGATCAGGAAAAATCTCCGTTTTTCAGAAAGGAACCTCTAATGCATTCGATTATAATTACTGGTCTTTACCTGTTCTGGCAAATATTCAAGATGGCCAGATTAACGATTACATCTTTGAGCCATTAAGTAATACAAATAGTCGTAACGCTAAACTTATCTCAGCATTAGATGGCCAGACAGATCCTTTAAGTATCTCCAGCCGTTGGATCTATACATTATCCGGCAGCAATTATTCGAATTGGGCGTACCTGGGTGACCATTTTGATTTGATCCCCGGAGAAGGTTTTACCATGAAAGGTGTAAATGGAATAAATTCTGTTCACATAGAAGGAGAGCCTGTAAATAAAGGCAACGCACAAACCTATGATTTCCGGGGCCTTCCAAATGATGGGCAAATTGAATTGCCCATAAAAAAGGATCAGGTTCTTCTGGTGGGGAATCCCTATCCTTCTTCTCTAGATCTCAACAAGTTTTTACTTGAAAATACAAATACTACTGGCATAGCTTATTTCTGGGATTCGCGTGAGAATGGCAATTCTCATTTTCTGTCAGATTATCAGGGCGGATACGGCACCTATTCTCCCGGCGCAGGAATATATGTACCTCCTGTCTTTAAAAATTATTCTGATGGAAGCGAAACCGGAGAAACCGGAAAATATTATGATCGTAAAATAATCCCCATTGCTCAGGGATTTATGATAATCGGGCAAAAGGATGGAAACCTGACTTTTAAAAACTCACAGCGTGTCTTACAAATAGGATATCAACAACAGGCGGTTTTTAAAGCGCCTGAAAGTACCATTGGCTTGCTAAACCTGAATATCGAAATTGATGATGCCTATATACAAACCCTGGCCCTGGTCTTTAGAGAAGACTCTACCGTTAATGAGGATCACGCAATGGATGCCAGAAAAATGGATGAAAATTCACAAGATATCAGCTGGGATATTATGAGTAATGCTTTTGTGATTAATGTAAGACCGAAGCTAAACCAGGATCTTATTCCATTAAGAATTTCACTGGAGGAAGATTCAAAACTACAATTTTCAGTGAGTGGACTAATAAATTTTAATCCAGACCGTATCTTTATATATGACGAGAAAGATCAGTTATATTTCAGCATTAAAACCGGTTATTTAAAATTGGAACTCCCTAAAGGCGAATATCATGATCGTTTTTATCTAAGCTTCATAGATAAGCTACCGGAAGTTGCAGAGAATAAAGAAAATGATATGAATATAGAAGTACTAAAACCGACTAATGTACTACTGAATACAATAGATATTTTTCAGAATAACATGCAGCAGCAATTGGAAATCAAGATGCTGTATGATGCTGAAATAAAATCTGTGAAAATTTTTGACCTGAATGGCAAGCTATCTTACACTCACAATTTCAAGGCTAAGGAAAAAGAATTTTATTATCCCACTGTAAATTTGAGTAATGCTTTATATATTGTGAAGGTATTGACCTCAGACAATAAAGAAGTGACTAAAAAAATCGGTATCAGGAATTGAGCAGTATAGAAGAATATATGCTGCCCTGCCTTAATAAAACCCTCATTGGGGCTGAATGTACCGGCTGTGGAGCACAGAGAGCAGCTGTATTATTATTCCGGGGGGAGTTTTCCCAGGCGTTTATAATGTATCCTGCGATCTATAGTATCGCCCTCCTTTTACTCTTCCTGCTATTTAATCTATTTTTTAAATTTAAGTTCGATTACCAAATTAAAATAGGGCTAATCATTTTCAATGCGGTGATCATTGGCGGTGCCTATATTTTTAAAATGTTTCATATTTTCAACTAACCAATAACCTAACTTATGGAAAAAAGAGAATTACCTAATTCAACCTTAATTTTAGTTTTCGGGATACTATCTATCCTGGGCTGTTGCTGCTATGGTGTGGCAGGAGTCATCTTTGGGATTATCGCCCTGGTAATGTCTAAACGAGCTATTGAAATTTACAATGCCGAGCCAGAACTTTATACCGGATATCAAAATGTAAAAACCGGACGCATATTAGCGATCATAGGACTGGTTTTAAGTGTACTCAGTATTCTTGGCGGGATCGCTAGTTTTTTCATTTACGGTGGGCTGAAAGGCATCCAGGAAATGCAGGAGGAAATCCTTAGAGAATATGGAGGTTAGAGTTTTTACCTAAATAAAAAATCCCGCAGTTTGCGGGATTTTTTATTTACTGATATTTTATCAATATTATTTTTCGAATTGTTTAAGGGTCTTAGTTATAATATCTACACAGTCTCTTAATTGCTCTTCATTCATTACTAATGGAGGAGCAAATCTTATAATATTCCCATGGGTTGGCTTAGCCAGAAGTCCGTTTTCTTTTAGCGCCATACATATATCCCATGCAGTAGAACTATCTTCAGAATCATTGATCACAATGGCATTTAATAGCCCACGGCCTCTCACTAGATTTACGATATTGGACTCCCTGATATAATCGTCCATCAATCTTCTGAATAATTTACCAAGTTTACGAGCGTTCTGAATAAGGTGCTCATCTTTCACTACATCAAGCGCTGCGACAGCAACTGCAGCTGCTACAGGATTACCACCAAAAGTAGAACCATGTTGTCCCGGCTGAATAACATCCATCACTTCATTATCTGCCAGGACCGCAGATACGGGATAGTTTCCACCAGAAAGTGCTTTCCCCAGTATTAAAATATCTGGCTTACTATAGGTCTCCTCCTGTCTTTCACAATGTGCTTCACAAGTACAGTGACCACAAACAGCTAATAAACCGCCGGTCCTGGCGATTCCCGTCTGTATCTCATCTGCCATAAACAATACATTATGTTTATTACAGATCTCTTTAGCTTTCATCATGTAATCATCTGCCGGAGTAAAAACTCCTGCCTCTCCCTGAATAGGTTCTACAAGAAATCCTGCAACATTAGGGTTCTCCTTTAGCGCTGCATCCAAAGCGTCAAGATCATTATAAGGGATCTTGGTAAATCCAGGTGTATATGGACCAAAATTTCTCCTCGCCTCTTCATCATTAGAAAAGGAGATCACAGTAGTGGTTCTACCATGGAAGTTATTCGCACAAACCACGATCTCTGCCTCTGTCTCCTTAACTCCTTTTACCTCATAAGCCCATTTACGTGCGATTTTTATGGCCGTTTCCACAGCTTCGGCTCCCGTGTTCATCGGCAACAATTTGTCAAAGCCAAAATATTCAGTGGCATATTTTTCATACGCTCCCAGCACATCATTATGAAAAGCACGAGAAGTAAGGGCTAGTTTAGATGCCTGCTCATGCATAGCGCCAACGATCTTGGGATGGCAATGTCCCTGGTTTACCGCTGAATATGCTGATAAAAAGTCGTAATATTTATTACCCTCTACATCCCATACATGAACACCTTCACCCCTGCTAAGTACCGCAGGTAATGGATGATAGTTATGTGCTCCATGTTGGTCTTCAAGTTTAATAGCTTCTTCTGAAGATTTGATTTTAGGTAATGGCATGTTAGTTTTCTTATTTAAAATTATTGTTATACTATTCCTTCTTTTTCCGCTGAAAAGTGAGGGAATGGGAGAGAAATCATCCCTTAATTTTGAATTCCTGCAAATTACTAAATGTTTGCTGAAAATTTCAACCGGCCCCTCTTTAAATCTTGTTAATTATCCTATTTTTGCGCTATGGCAAGAAGAAATAAGAACAAGCTTTTTACAGAAATTGAAGTAACAGATGCAGGAGCAAAAGGCAAGGCGATCGCTAAATCTCCAGACGGACGTGTAATATTTATAGACAATGCGGTTCCTGGTGATGTCGCAGATATTCAGACAACCAGAAAAAGAAAATCATACTACCAGGGAACAGCGGTAGAATTCCATAAACTATCAGATAAAAGAACTGAGCCGGTTTGCCAGCATTTTGGCACCTGCGGAGGTTGTAAATGGCAGAATATGGATTATAAGTTTCAGCTGGAATATAAACAGCAGGAAGTTGAAAATAATCTACGCCGCCTAGGAAAAATAGAACTCCCTGAGATCACACCTATCCTGGGAAGCGAAGAGATCTATTTTTATAGAAATAAAATGGAATTCTCCTTTAGTAACAGTCGATGGCTCACCCAGGATGAGATACAGAGTGGAGAAAACATTGAAAACCGGAATGCCCTTGGTTTTCATATTCCTGGAATGTGGGATAAGATCCTGGATATTAAGAAATGTCACCTTCAGGAAGACCCTAGTAATGCGATAAGAAATTTTGTTAAGGATTTCGCCACAAAGAATGAACTATCCTTCTTTAATACCCGAAACCAGGAAGGTCTGCTACGTACATTAATGATAAGAACTACTTCTACCGGAGAGATCATGGTGCTGGTTCAGTTCTATCAGGACGATAAAAAGAAAAGGGAGCTGTTGTTGAACGCCCTTGCCGAGAAATTCCCGGAGATCACCTCTCTACAGTATGTAGTTAATAATAAGGCTAACGATACTATTTACGATCAGGAAGTGATCTGCTATAAAGGCAGGGATCATATTTTCGAGGAAATGGAAGGCCTTAAATTTAAGATTAACGCAAAATCTTTTTACCAGACCAATTCAGAGCAGGCTTATAATTTATATAAGATCACCAGGGAATATGCTAATCTTCAGGGAGATGAACTGGTTTATGATTTGTATACAGGTACAGGAACAATTGCTCAATTCGTTGCCAAGAATGCGAAAAAGGTAATTGGTGTTGAAGCAGTACCTGAAGCCATTCAGGATGCTAAAGAAAATGCCGAACGTAATAATATAGAGAATACAGAGTTTTATGTTGGAGATATGAGAAAGGTATTTACGCAAAATTTCATAGAACAACATGGGCATCCAGATGTAATAATAACAGATCCTCCGCGGGATGGAATGCATAAGGATGTAGTAGCTCAAATAATTGGTATATTGCCAGAACGTATAGTTTACGTAAGCTGTAATTCAGCTACCCAGGCTCGGGATCTTGCCTTACTTGATGAGCATTATAAAGTAACCAAAGTGCGGGCAGTGGACATGTTCCCACAAACCCATCATGTAGAAAACGTGGTTTGCCTGGAAAAACGATAGCATATATAAATGAAATACAATATTTATACGCTTCTGTTAAGTTTTACCCTTTTTCTGAATATGGGTTGTCAACGGGATGATATTTGTGCTGAAAGCATAGATACCACGCCTCTCCTAATTATTCGGTTTTATGAAAATCAGGATCCATTTGACCAGAAGGCTCCGCAGAATCTGGGAATTAATGAAACAGATAATGAAGAGTATGTCTTTATAAGAAATGAAAACAACCGCGACCAGGTGATTACTTATGAAAGGTTTACAGGCGACAGTCTGGCAATTCCACTAAGAACAGATCGTGATCTCACCTCATTTGAATTCACTATTAATAACACCGAAGCCAGTGCAGAAGACGGCACCAAAAATACTGATGTGGTCACTTTTACCTACGGCAGGAACGAAGAGTATATAAATCGTGCATGCGCCTTTAAGATTAGTTATGTTGGGTTAAAGGTAGATGTTCAGGAAGGCCAGGACGGTATCAAGTGGATTAAAGATATTCAGATTGAGCAGGCAACTATTAAAGATCAAAATCAAGCCCATGTTTCGATATTTTTCTAGTCTATGTTTTATCCTGCTCCTTGCATATTCTGCACAAGCACAGCAAACGGCGACAACTAAGGATACCGTTACTTACCGGGAAAAATATGGCATAAGAGCAGGTATAGATTTAAGTAAACCACTGCGCACACTTCTTGATGATAATTATAGTGGAGCAGAAATTGTAGGCGATTACCGGCTATATAAAAACTATTATATCGCTGCAGAGCTAGGCAGCGAAAAGATCACTTTTGAAGGAGATAATATAAAAACCTTCACTAATGGTAGCTATATTAAAGTAGGAGGCGATTATAATGCTTATGACAACTGGCTGGAAATGCAAAATGCAATTTTTGTAGGCATCAGGTATGGTTTTGCCACCTTTTCTCAAACTCTGGATGAATATAGAATTTATACTTCCTCAGACTATTTTGGAGCCGATATCAGGGAAGACAATTCAGAAACTACGGGATTAACTGCCAGCTGGGCAGAAGTTCTTGTAGGTATTAAGGTTGAAGTTCTTAATAATCTTTATCTATCTGCAAACGTTCAGTTGAAAAGAAAAATAGGCCAGAATAGTCCTTCCAGTTATGATAATCTAGCGATACCAGGTTTTGGAAGAACATATGACAGTGGAGAATTTGGGGCAGGATTTGGCTATTCCATCTCCTACCTTATCCCCTTTTATAAAAAGGCAAGGAATTAATTATTCTGCTTGCTTTTTTTCTTGGATCCTTCATAAAGTACATATTTCAGCAATCTCCCTTCAAGCGGACCATTATATAATTTAATCTTTCTCGAGGCTCTTAAGCCTACACTTTTTATCGCATCAAAATTTGTGGCAATAAACCAGGCATGAGTACCAGGATAACTTTGTTTTAAGGTATCTCCAATCTTTCCATAAAAATCTTCGATATCTATTTCAAGTCGTTCTCCATATGGAGGATTAAAAAGCATATGAAGATATCCATCATTCTCTTTCTCACTTTCGAAAAAACTTTTTTGTTGAATTTCAATAAAGTCAGATAGGTTGGCATTCTTCACATTTTCCTTGGCTTTCATAACCGCCGAAGGAGCCTTATCATAGCCTTTAATCTTATAATTAAAATCCCTTACCTTCTTAAGTGCAGATTCCTCGATCTTTTCATACAGCTCCTCGTCCCAGTCACTCCACCTTTCAAAAGCAAATTCTTTACGATTAAGATTAGGTGGAATATTACAGGCGATCATGGCGGCTTCTATTGGGATTGTCCCACTCCCGCACATAGGATCAAGAAAATCACATTGCCCGTCCCAGCCAGACATTAAAAGCATACCCGCAGCCAGCACCTCGTTAATAGGTGCAATATTGGTAGCAGACCTGTAGCCTCTTTTATGAAGAGAGTCTCCTGAACTATCAAAAGATACATTACAAAAATTCTTCTCAATATGAATATTGATGCGCAGGTCGGGAAAATCTAGGTCTACATCTGGACGTTCGCCAAATTTTTCCCTGAAACGGTCTACAATGGCATCCTTAGTTTTGAGTGCCACATATTGTGAATGGGTGAATATATCTGAATGTACTGCAGAGTCTATCGCCAGACTTCCTTTAGCATCCAGGAATTTCTCCCATGGTAATTTTTTAATATTATCATATAATTCCTGCTCAGAATTTGCTCTGAAACTTTCATAGGGCTTAAGGATCTTTATGGCTGTTCGTAAGCTAAGATTGGCCTTATACATAAATCCTTTATCACCAACGAAGCTAACCATACGGTTTCCTTCTTTGATATCCATTGCTCCTAAGTCAAGTAATTCTTTTGCGAGGATCGATTCAAACCCATATAAGGTCTTTGCGATCATTCTAAAGTTATTAGCCATAATCCTTCTTTATAGAACGACAAAAATAAGTTAATTTTGTCCGAAAGTATAATAATTACGGGATTGTTCAATATTAGTTATTACATCCTTATAACCACCAACCATACTTAATTTGCTTACAGATCTATATATTTATCTATTACCCATTCTTGCTGTAATCCTGGGATACATTATTTCTCTTTTCCTGAAGCCTGGAAGTTCTTCGGGTTTCAAATTATTGCTGGCCTTTAGTGGCGCTTATCTTCTGGCTGTTACGGTACTCGAATTACTACCTGAGGTTTACAGCAGCCCTGATACAGGGATAGGTATATTCATCCTGTTAGGATTGTTACTACAAATCGTTCTGGAATTTCTTTCCAAGGGAGTTGAACACGGGCATCTGCATTTCCGTGATGATTCCACAAGTTTTCCAATGCTCTTATTAATTAGTTTAAGCCTTCACTCACTGTTCGAGGGATTTCCACTGGATAAGGATAATCACCTGTTACATGGCGTTGTAGTTCATAAAATCCCGGTAGCAGCAATACTCTCTGTATTTTTGGTTCAAAGTAAGTTGAGCAGGACAAAGGTCTTTTTATTCCTGGCATTTTTTGCACTTATGACACCGCTGGGGAGCTGGCTTAAAAATAGTGTACCCGTTATTGCACAATATTCTGCATACATTAATGCGGTAGTGATAGGAATATTTCTACATGTTTCTACTACTATTTTATTTGAATCTTCCAAGAATCACTCATTTAATGCTTCAAAACTGGGAGTAATTATCCTGGGAGTGTTACTTGCATATTTTATATAGATGTTCAGTCAGGAAGAATCAAAAAAAATACGACAGGAATTCTGGACAAGTTTCGGTAAGGAATATCCCCATAAATGGTTGTTATATAATACCAAAATGAAGGAGATCCAGCTCAAGTTTACCTTCACACGTAAATTAGCACAGGTATCTCTTGATATTGTAGACGATGATGAAATGATAAGAGCATATTATTTCGAGAAACTAGAATCACTCCGGAAAGTTCTAACAGATGAATATCTGCCTGAAGCCAGGCTTGATGCAGAATATGAGCTTCCTGAAGGCAAGATCATTTCCAGATTATATCTACAGATGGATCAGGTTAGTATTCATAACAAAAAAGACTGGCCGGTTGTAAAAACTTTCTTGGCATCCAATATGATGCAATTGGAAGAGTTTTTCATGGATTTCAGCGATTTTTTAAAAAATTAAATCAGGCTAGAATATTTTTCCCTAATTTGATTTAAAGAAAGATAGCGATATACCATCCTTACCCTACCACATCTTTTCATTTAATTTTTCTAAGCAACCAAAATTTTAAAAGATGAAAACATTCAGATTTTCAGTTTTTGCCTTTGTGTTTATTTCTTTCATTTCCTGCTCTAAAGATGAAGCTGGACCTCCAAAATTAGATTCAGCAGATATGACGGGAGAATGGAATCTGGAAAATTTGGACTATGAAAGACTACTCAAATAATTTAGGTGATATAGATATCACATCGGAATTTAGCGGAATTACGACGGAATCCAGTGCAGTCGTAGATTTTAAAAGCGATGGTTCGTACCTCTCTCAGGGCGCATACACGATAGCTTTCACCTCTGAAGGTTTTACACAAAGCTTTCCGGTGGAGGTCTCATCGGGAACCGGAGACTGGTATGTAGAGGGCGACAGGATGATATTATCCGAAGGATTTGTAAAAATGAGCACTGGCCAGGAATTAATCAGTGAACCTGGTGAAATGATCATAGATGAACTTACAGCCAATAAAATGGTTTTATCATTTTCAAATGAAACTACCCTAAATCAGAATGGTTATGAAAGTATCGTGAATGTATCGGGTTATTATATTTTCACAAAGTAAATTTTAAAACCTTAATAATAAAAAAGCACATATGGAAATGTGCTTTTTTTATGCACTAGAGTGAAGCATCTTTTTCAATGCTAT
>JAHELO010000281.1 GCA_024644145.1 Christiangramia sp. | reverse complement strand
ATTTTGTATCCTTCTTTATGAAACATAGTTTAAAATATATAAGAATGCATAGATAAACGGGCTTGCAAAGATAATACTATCTAGCCTATCAAACAATCCGCCGTGACCTGGCATAAGTTTGCCACTGTCTTTAACGCCCGCCTGTCTTTTGAATTTTGATTGAATAAGATCGCCAAGGGTCCCGAAAATGCTCAGGATAATGGCCATTCCGAGCCATGCCCACATGGTTAAAAAATCTGTATAATACCAGATGGCATAACTCATTAATACGCTAAATACCAATCCGCCCATGAATCCTTCAACCGTCTTATTAGGTGAAATCCTTTCATACAGCTTGTTCTTTCCAAAATTTTTACCAATAAGATAAGCGAAAGTGTCGTTAGTCCAGATCAGGAAAAAGATCC
Organism: Christiangramia sp.; assembly: GCA_024644145.1. Classification (GTDB taxonomy): domain Bacteria; phylum Bacteroidota; class Bacteroidia; order Flavobacteriales; family Flavobacteriaceae; genus Christiangramia. The sequence goes on along the minus strand of JAHELO010000281.1, from coordinate 3,011 downwards.
CAATTACCAGTTTCGGAATAAAAATACCTTCTATGGTAGGAATAAGGGTGAGAAAAATTGTAGAAGAAATTAGGTAAAAGATAATGATGATGTACTTTTTCTTTTCAAAGACCGGTATCTTTTTAACCACGATAAGGTCTTTCACCAAAAACAGATTTACAAAAATGGTGATAAATAAAAGTAATATGGTAGCGTCCTGATTGAATTTTAGAAAGCTGAAAAGATAAAAAAGCAAAGCCTGTAAGATATAAAGAGCGTAGCTTTTTAAACGGAGTAGTTTCTGCATTTCCACTAAGCAAACCAGACTTAGAAGATAAAAGAGTATGATAAAGATTACTTCTGAAGACAGAATTGAAGCAACCAATATAGAGGTATACAACAATCCTGAAACAGCACGAATAATGGTTTCCCTCATAAATTACAGATCTTCCAGCAGCAGCAAATATAAGTTTTTTGTACTACTTCCGTAACTCATAAAGTCACCTTCTTTTTTAGTTTCAAAATTTTTGATGGTAGTGATATTCGAAGGGATTTGCTGTTTGTTCTTATATTTAATGCCTCTCAGGCCCTCTCCAATAGTGTCAATTAGCTGACTGGTAGAGGCTAAGATTATAAAGTTCGCAGGAAGATCGTGAAGTTTTCTTTCTTTGATCTGGTTAGATGAAATTAATATAGAACCATCATTAGCCACCAGGAATTCACAGGTTGATAAATAGAACTCTGCATTGGCAGATTTATTGAAATCAAGATTAAATCCCTTGAATTTACTTTTTAACTGGTCATCAAAACAGCAGCATTCCTTTTCATACCAGTCATTCTCCATAAGGATGTTATCAAAGGCTTCCTGAATCTCGGCATCATCTACACAGTATAAGAATTTCCCGCCATTGTTCTTAAAATTGAGCATAAATCGCTCATCGGTAGGTAGTTTTACCTCCGGCATGTATTTCCCTCTGTCAGCACTCTCAGGGATATCCTGCTCCTGGTCTGCCTTGGACTTGGGATTAAGAAACCTTTTGAATAGATTCATAGGGTATGGGTGTGATTCTTACAGTCATTTTATCAAAGTTAAAAAATCTGAAATTAACCATTGTTTAATTTCAGATTTTTTACTTCAACTTCTACACTACTTATTAACCGAATCGTTTTCGGTTAATTCTCCTTCTTCGTCTGTGTCTGTATCTTTAGAAGAGTCGGGATTGCTCCCGTTTTCATTCTCTTTGTTAAGAGTGGTTTTTTCCTTTACAGGTTGACCTTCTTCTTTTTCTTTATCGAAAGGACGCTTACCAAAGATCTTTTCAAGGTCATCCTTGAAAATAACTTCTTTATCCAGTAGAATTTCTGCTAACTGGCTAAGTTTATCCTTGTGATGTTCTAAAAGATCTAATGCTCTTTTATATTGCTCCTCGATAAGATTAGAAATTTCCTTATCAATTAGCTCTGAAGTTTTCTCACTATATGGTTTGGTGAAATTATATTCACTTTGTCCTGAACTGTCATAATAGGTAAGGTTACCTACTGCTTCATTCAGTCCATAGATTGTAACCATCGCTCTAGCCTGTTTAGTTACCTTTTCAAGGTCACTTAAGGCTCCGGTGGATATCTTATTGAAGATCACTTTTTCAGCGGCACGACCACCCAGGGCGGCACACATTTCATCCAGCATTTGCTCTGGACGAACAATCAGGCGCTCTTCGGGTAAATACCAGGCTGCTCCCAGAGACTGACCTCTTGGAACTATTGTGACTTTAACAAGCGGTGCAGCATGCTCCAGCATCCAGCTAACAGTAGCGTGGCCTGCTTCATGAAATGCAATTGCTTTTTTCTCTGCTGGAGTGATAATTTTGTTCTTTTTCTCTAATCCACCAACAATTCTGTCTACAGCATCAAGAAAGTCCTGTTTGCCAACCGCCTTGTTGCCTTTTCTGGCAGCGATTAATGCAGCCTCATTACAAACGTTAGCAATATCTGCTCCAGAGAATCCCGGTGTTTGTTTGGCCAGGAATTCGGTATCTAATTCATCTGCCACTCTTTTAAGCGGTGCTAAATGAACTTCAAATATTTCTTTTCTTTCGTTAAGGTCTGGCAAGTCAACATAGATCTGTCTGTCAAATCTACCGGCTCTCATAAGTGCCTTATCAAGGACATCAGCCCGGTTGGTAGCGGCAATAACAATAACATTGGTATTGGTTCCAAAACCATCCATTTCGGTAAGAAGCTGATTTAATGTGTTTTCCCGCTCATCATTAGATCCCGAGAAATTACTTTTTCCTCTGGCTCTACCAATAGCATCTATTTCATCAATGAAAATAATAGAAGGCGATTTTTCTTTTGCTTGTTTAAACAGGTCACGTACCCTTGAGGCACCCACACCTACGAACATTTCAACAAAATCTGAACCTGAAAGTGAGAAAAACGGAACCTTAGCTTCCCCTGCAACGGCCTTGGCCAGTAAGGTTTTACCAGTTCCCGGAGGGCCTACCAGTAAGGCGCCTTTAGGGATCTTACCACCAAGTGCTGTGTATTTCTCTGGTTGTTTAAGGAAGTCTACTATCTCCTGTACCTCTTCCTTCGCTCCTTCCAGACCTGCAACATCTTTAAATGATGTCTTTACATCGGTGTTCTGATCGAATAACTTCGCTTTGGATTTTCCAATGTTAAAGATCTGGCCACCTGCACCACCGCCGGCTCCGGAACTCATTTTTCTCATAATGAATATCCAAACCCCGATAATTAATATAAATGGGAGTAAAGCCCAGAAAAGTTCCCCTATAACATCACTAGACGTGTCATATGTCACCACCGTGTTAAGGTTATTCTCCTGTTTGATTTCATTAATATCATTCTCGAAATTCTGCAGATCTCCAAACTGGAAAGTGTAGGTAGGAGATTCTCCGGTAGGGAAAATTTCAGGATCGATATTTTTTTTATGTATTTCCTTCTCTTTAGCTTCCTTGGTAAGATATACTCTCGCCTGATTGCGGTTGATGATTTCTACTTTTTCTATATCA
>JAHELO010000280.1 GCA_024644145.1 Christiangramia sp. | reverse complement strand
ATAGAAGCACTGGAACCACAGGCAGTGGATTCATTCTTTAACTGGAATTTCTTTGATTCTGTACTACAGCAGAAAGAAGGTTTCTCACCTTATGTTTTTGAAGACAAAGCCCAGGAACTTTTAAACAATAACGAGGAATTACAAAAAGAGTTTAATGATAAGAAACGAAGCGATGCAGATTTTAATAATAGCTGGTACGCACAGTTAGACTGGCTCCATAAAAGATCTGAACATTACGAGGAAGCCCATTTACGCTACCCGGTCTTCAGGCTGCCCCGCTAAATACTTCTCAGGAAATAACATTTTTATATTGGCATAGGACTTTGTAAGGGCCTTCTGGCTTTTTTCGAAGTTTTTCCATTTGGCTTTTTTAATTCCTTCACTTTGTTCAGGGATTAACTCACCGTCATACTCAGTATACATTTCATACCAGTAAGTTTCCTTAAGACGTAATTTACCTTTTCGCTTGAAAACATGAAATGTCCTGGTAATAAAACGCTTGATCTCCAGGTCCTGCACCCCGGTTTCCTCTTCTACTTCTCGAATTGCAGATTGCTCTATACTCTCGTTCTTTTCGGTCTTCCCTTTAGGCAGGTCCCACCGATGATTACGGTATATGAATAAGATCTCCTTTTTGGCATTTACTACCATACCTCCGGCTGCGGTTACTACTTTCATTTTCTTCAGGAGAAGTTTAAGTAGTTCAGTTTCATCTGGATGATAGAGATTAACATACAACAATTTCCCTTTCAGGATTTTCCTGATCACTTTTTTAAGACGCACCTTTTTTAATGGAAAGGATGTATATTTTTCCCCAATTTCTTCCTTAGTTGAAATAATTATGGGAATATCATTCACAAAAACTTTATACATTTGCAGCTATGATTTTGAATAAAGAAACAGCAAAAAAAACAGCTGAACTTTTATTGCAAATTAAAGCAATAAAATTACAACCACAAGAACCCTTTAACTGGGCTAGTGGCTGGAAGTCTCCTATTTATTGTGACAACAGGATCATCCTGTCATATCCTACTATCAGGAATTATGTAAGGGAGCACTTCGCAAGGCAGATTGAGGAGAAATACGGTAAACCAGATGTGATCGCAGCGGTAGCTACAGGCGCCATAGGAATTGGTATGCTGGTTGCCGAGTATCTAAGCCTTCCGTTCGCTTATGTGAGGCCTGAACCCAAGGGTCATGGCAGGCAGAACCAGATTGAAGGAAATCTGGAAGAAGGTCAGACCGTAGTTGTTATTGAAGACCTTATAAGCACGGGAAATAGCAGTCTCAATGCTGTTAAGGCATTGAAAGAGGCTGGTGCGAACGTAAAAGGCATGTTCGCCATATTCACTTACGGGTTCGATACTTCTGTAGAGAATTTTGAAAAACTTTCTATTGAACTTCACACCCTGAGTGACTACGAACACCTGCTGGAAACCGCGCAGAATACGAATTATATAAATACAGAAGAAGCTGGAATTCTTCGTAAATGGAGAGAAGATCCTGCAAACTGGAAACCGTAACATGAAATTAAATAGTCCAAAAGTAACCGCTGGTAGAAGCCAGCAGGAAATGTTCCAGTTTTTAACCAATGTTGAGAACTACGAACAAATTATGCCAGACAGTAAGGAGAAATTTGAGGTGATCTCTGAAGATACCTTTCATTTTCAATTAAAAGGAATGCCCGAGATCAGGCTGAAAATCGTAGAAACCAAAGAACCAGAACTGGTAGTTCTAGGCTCCACTTCAGATAAATTTCCATTTAAACTAAATACGCATATTGCCGAGGCAGGACCAAATCAAAGTGAAGTGAATATGGATTTTGAAGGAAACTTTAATCCTATGATGAGTATGATGATAAAAGGCCCTTTAAAGAAATTTATCACTGCACTTACTGAGAATATAGGCAGGCTTTAAAATGCCCCACCAGAATGTATACAAGCCAGACGATGTCTGGCTTTTTTCATTAATAAAGGAGTTGGACCTCCTTTAGATCAAATGTTTTAAAAACAGCGTTTTCAATTTCCAGATTTAGCTTTCCATTAGTTGTCACCCCCCGAATAATGGCATTAAATTTATCGCCAGCTGGGGTCGAGAAAGTAGAAACCACATTAAGACGGAACATTCGGTTGGTATAATTTTCGAGGATTTCAGCACTCTTTCTAAACGATAAATCATTCAGCTCTTTCTCAATTTTATAGGTAAGCTTATATAATAATTCCTCAATATCGAACGAATTACCGGTGACACTCTTCAGCGAACCTGCCTGGGGCAGATCCCGGAATTCTGTTTGGTTTATATTCAGACCTATGCCTATTACACTAGCTGCAATCCCTTCAGTCTTTACAATATTCTCTATTAGGATGCCACCCACTTTTTTCTTTGCTGACAGAATGTCGTTGGGCCATTTTACATTTAAATCAGGAATTTTTAATGTTTCCAATACGTCTAAAACTGCGAGTGCAACTGTTGCGCTCATTAGAAAATGCCTGGAAATACTCAATCTTTTCTGAGGGTAGAGGATACTGAAAGTAAGGTTCTCACCTGCTTTTGAAAGCCAATTGGATCCTCGCTGACCCCTCCCGGCGGTTTGGGTCACAGCGCGTACACATACAGGCTCAAAATTTTCCCTACCCTCGTAAAATTCACGAACAAAGGAATTGGTGGAATCAATGGCATCAACTTTGATTATACGCATATAAAAGTATAAGAGATAAGGCGTTAAATCTTCTGCAAACAATCTCTTTAAAAGAGCAAAAAATGATAAATTTGCGTAAATAAATTAATTTAATGTCAAAAAAGGAAAAAAACAGCGATCAACTTATTGCACATATTATAAAAGGGATAGAGGAAGTTAAAGGTAATGATATTGATATCCTGGACCTTAGAGAAATAGAAAATACAGTTTGCGATTATTTTATAATCTGCAATGGTACTTCCAACACACAGGTTAATGCCATAGTCAATTCCATACAAAAAACAGTTAGTAAAAACCTGAAAGACAAACCCTGGCACATAGAAGGTAGTGACAATGCCGAATGGGTGCTTATGGACTACGTGAATGTAGTAGTACATGTTTTCCAAAAGCATATCAGGGAATTTTACGATATTGAAAGCCTGTGGGGTGATGCTAAGATCACTTCCATAGAAAGCAGTTATTAAATCCAAATCATTTAGAACGACAGAATGGCGAATCAAAAACCGAAGAAAAAGCTGGATCCCAAAAAACCTAAATTTAGTGCTTACTGGATTTATGCAGCTATTATTATAATATTTCTAGGCCTTAATTTATTTGGTGATGGCGGTTTCTCTGAACCGGCTAAGACTAATCCTGCAGAATTCAAGGATTATCTTAGAAATGGTGATATAGAAAAAGTAGAGATTATCAACCGTAATCAGGCGAGAGTATATCTTACCAAGGAAGCT
>JAHELO010000008.1:11614-13903 GCA_024644145.1 Christiangramia sp. | reverse complement strand
GCCAGTAGCCGATTTTTTTCCTCAATTCGATGAAAGACTCACTATTGGAGACCTGTCTTCAATGTCTTCCGGGCTCAACTGGGATGAAAATTATTATAATCCGTTTGGATCTACCGCCAGGGCCTATTTCGATGAAGATATTAGAGACCAGGTTCTGGATCTGAAAGTGGTTGAAGCACCCGGGGAAAATTTTAAATATCTTAGTGGCAATACCCAGTTATTAGCAATGGTTCTGGAAAAAGCAACCGGTAAAGGTCTTAGTGCTTACCTCAGTGAAAGTTTTTGGAAACCACTGGGAATGAATGACGATGCGCTATGGCAGCTGGATAGTGAAGAATCCCGAATGGAAAAAGCCTATTGCTGTATCGCCAGTAATGCCCGTAATTTCGGGAAACTTGGTAAGCTTTTTATCAATTATGGAGAATGGGAGCAAAAGCATATCCTGGATTCAGCATATATTGCTAAGGCCAGCAGGCCCCGTTTCGAAAACACCCCGTATTACGGCTATGGATTCTGGTTAAGTGATTATATGGGGAAAAAGATCTTTTATATGAGAGGTGTTTTAGGCCAGTACGTTATAATGATTCCAGAAGACGACCTTGTTATAGTCAGGCTGGGACGAAAGCTTATAGGAAAAGAAGCCGGAGACAAGCACTACAAGGACTTTTATATGTATATTGAGGAAGCATATAAAATGTTGGAGCATGCTTCATAAGCTTAAACTCGAAAATGTCCTTTTCCTGGATATTGAAACCGTGCCTGAATATCGCGATTACTCAGAGATGAGTGAAGAGAAGAAATTACTCTGGGACGAGAAATCTAAATATCAGCGTAAAGATGAATTTACCCCTGAAGAATTCTATGAAAGAGCAGGGATATGGAGTGAGTTCGGGAAGATCGTTTGTATCTCTGTAGGTTTTTTTAGTTTCAGAAATGGCCAGCGTACGTTCAGGCTTACAAGTTTTAAAGGTGAGGAAGAACGCTTACTGGCAGATTTTACCAACCTGCTGGAAGAACATTTTTTCCAGCCTTATCATTTACTTTGCGCCCATAATGGCAAAGAATTCGATTTCCCTTATATCGCCAGGAGAATGCTGATCCATAATATGCGGCTTCCCTCTAAACTGAATCTCTTCGGAAAAAAACCCTGGGAAGTACCACATCTGGATACCCTCGAACTGTGGAAATTCGGGGACTTTAAACATTATACTTCTTTGAAATTACTTACACACGTCCTCGGTATTCCTTCGCCAAAAGAGGATATTGATGGATCTATGGTTAGAAAGGTTTACTACGAAGAAGGAGCATTGAACAGGATCGTGGAGTATTGCGAAAGAGACGTGGTTGCCATTGCACAGGTGATCTTAAAGCTTAGGCAGGAAACCCTTCTTAAGGATGAAGAAATAATTTCAGTAGACTATAACGAAAATTAGAAAATTTTTATGTCCAGGACTCTGGATATCCCTGCTTTTTCTTTAACATAAGCTTAACTACATTTTAAAAACCCCGGGCTATTCATAAGCGTAGATAGATAGAATAAGAACAAGGAAGTTTTTATTCTAAAAATAAACCTTATGAAAAAAATAAAGCTTTTCACAGTATTAGGAATAGCTCTTTCCGCTGCGATTTTTATTGCTGCAGATCACGTAGACGCTCCTGGAGTTGCAGGATCCTCGGCAGATATTGCTGATTTCTACGCATTTGAACCTGCCACCGGTTCAAACAATACCGTTTTTGTGGTAGATGTTCAATCTAATGTATTACCATCTTTGACTTACGGAGCATTTGATGAAGATGTACTGGTAGAGATTAATATAGATCTGGATGGCGATCTTATTGAAGACCAGGTGATACAGGCTATACCCAGAAATGGGAAGATGTATTTCTTTGGCCCGTTTAGCCCATCTTCAACTGGATTAAATAGTGAAGTAAATACAGCAAATGCATTAGGGCAGGTGGAAATATCTTCTACTACAGCTATTACTGAAACCACTTCAAACGGAGTATCATTATTTGCAGGACCCAGACAGGATGCATTCTTTTTCGATTTTATCCGGTTTAACGAAGTAATTGCACCGACTCCTGAGGATAATTCAGGTTTTAATGTACCGGGAACAGATACTTTTGATGGTGCCAATACGCTCTCTATAGTGGTTGAAGTCCCAAATTCCCTTTTAGGAACACCAACGGCACAAAACGTATTAGGAATCCCGGTTTACAAGACTTGGGTAACTACTAATCGTAAGCAATAGACTTTAAATTTTTAAAAAATTAGAATTATGAAATTAA
>JAHELO010000008.1:0-11604 GCA_024644145.1 Christiangramia sp. | reverse complement strand
TATTTTGTTCGCTGCCGTTTTTGTTAGTTTGATCACGGTTAGCTGTAGCGAAGATGACGACTTCATGACTGAATCTCAAAATCAAAATCCACCAGTGATGGAGGTTGATTTCAGCGGAACCTTTAGCCAGGTTGACCATATGGGCAGACCAGGGATCAATACAGTTCTTAGCGCAAGTGAAACGATAAAGAATAAGCACAATACTACTATCCCATCACAGATGCAGGCCGAATTTCAGGCTTCATTTGAATCAAGGCTGGAAGCTTTACATGATGCTTATGCAGTTGCCTTAGGAGCAGATCCTGCGGCTATTAATTATGAACCTAATATTCTCGGAGATATTCTTAACGGACCTCAACCTAGTTCTATGGACAATCCGAACCCTGTGACGGCGACCGTACTAACCTCTGTGCTTTCAGCAGATGTACTGGAAGTTGCGCCAGATGCACCTACCACCTATTTCAATCCAGGGAATGGAGCGCCGGGATTTGAAGGTGCTATAGGTCTCACCGGAAGAAAACTTCAGGATGACGTAATAGATGTATCCCTGATTCTATTATTTGGAGGGGAAACAGGAGCCCGTTTTAACGGTGAAGGAGGATTACCACAGTTAGTTACCGATGGTGTTTCTTTAACTGCTGATAATATTACCAACAGTTTCCCATATATAGGAGCCCCTGAGTAATATATACCTGGAGCCTGGCCTGGGGATTATTCCTTACCCCCCGTGGTGGTTAAATTTCCAGACAGGCTTCTTTATTTAAAAACATAATTATGAAACTTATATTCTATTCTTTCTTACTGTCTGTACTTATGATAAGTTGTGCAGAGAAATCTGAAAAGCTTGTCTCCAATCCAGATGACTACAATAAATACCTGACCTCTCAGGAGCGAGTAACCACTTCTCCATACTATGAGCTATGGAATTCCAAGATCACTACAGATAGTATTGAATTACCAGGTTTCGCAGCTGTTGCCGGGCAATACAACCTCTTCTTTCAGTCTACCGGAGACATTGAATACTTAAAAAAAGCTGAAAAGGCGCTGGTGAAAGCGGTGGAAATAGCGAATATCGATAAAGAGAAGTATTACCGTTCCCTGTCCAGAAATTATATCTCGCAACATAGATTTAAGGAAGCCCTTACCTATGCAGACTCTGCCGCCATTGGCGGAGAAAATTTAGCGGTAAATCAGCATCTGTTATTTGATGTGCATATGGAATTAGGAAATTATACTAAAGCTGATAGTCTCCAGAAACTATTTGCAGACCCTTATGATTTCGACTATATGATTCGCGCGGCAAAATGGAACGACTATATAGGAGAACTTGACCAAACCATAATGTTCATGGAAAAAGCAAGAGAAAAGGCAGAAGCGAGTAAAAACAGGGAACTATTGTTATGGGTTTACTCTAACCTTGGAGATTACTACGGGCATGCCGGGCGAATTAGAGACAGCTATGAGCACTATCTAAAGACCCTGGAAATAGATAATTCTAATGCCTATGCAAAAAAAGGCATTGCCTGGATCGTATATTCCCATGAGAGAAATGGCAAGGAAGCTTTGCGTATTTTAGATTCTATTTTAACCGGCCATCAATCTCCAGATATTTATTTGCTAAAGGCAGAGATCGCAGAGTATATCGGGGAAGATAATCTGTATGATAACTCAATGAAACACTACCAGGATCTGACAGAGAAACCAGGTTATGGAGATATGTATAATGCATATAATATAGAGATGTATACTCAGGAAAGGACTACAAGTGAGAAAGCCGTGGACCTGGCTAAGAAAGAGGTTTCTAACAGAGCAACGCCAGAAACATATCATTTACTGGCTTCCGCGCATTTACATAATGGAAATAAAGCTGAAGCTTTAAAGATTATCAGGATGCATGTAGAAGATAAAACCTTCGAGCCGATGGCACAATTAGCCATGGCTCATATCTACAAAGCCAATGACCTTCAGGGCAAAACGATTGAATATAAAAAAGAACTGGAAGAAGCAGAATATGAATTAGGTCCTGTTACTTACAAACAGGTAGAGGCGTTATAGCCCCAGTTCTTGATAAGTTAAAAGCCATGATCTCTTAAATGAAATCATGGCTTTTTTCATTTAAACCCCTCATAATCTATAATTTATAAGGAAATATTAAGATTTTCTTCAAAACTAGATAGTAACTTTATAGAAATGTAAACCATTTTATAACCAAAAAAAATCAACAGGTATGTATCTATACATTGAAATGTGGAATGTCACTACTAAGTGGATGAAACTAAGCCGTGATGAACGCAGGAAGCTTATGAACGATATGCATAACCGCGTTAAAAACATGAAAGCAAGCGGCGTAGAAAATCTTGGGTGGGCAAGAAATGATGAACACACCCCTTACCGTAGTGATTACCGCTACATGACGGTATGGAAAATGCCTTCTATAGAAGAGGTCAAGGTTCTTGAGAATAACCTTAAAAATGTGGGCTGGTATAATTATTTCTCCCAGGCTAATTCCCGGGGTGAACTCATTAACCAGGAACAGGCGATAGAATTTCTAATAGATATTCAGGAGAATTCAACTTCAGTGATATAAAAAAAGCCGGATTAGAAAATCCGGCTTTTTTATTTATTAAAGTTTCATTTCAGGAATATCTCCTTCTACAATAAGCTTACCTTCAGTAGCATTTTTAATTTCATCTACACTCACCCCGGGAGCTCTTTCCAGAAGCTTAAAACCATCGGCTGTAACTTCTATTACCGCAAGATTTGTAACGATCTTGGTCACACAACCTACACCGGTTAATGGTAGTGAACATTCTTTCAAAAGTTTTGATTCTCCTGCCTTGTTGGTATGCATCATGGCGACTATTATATTCTCAGCAGAAGCCACCAGGTCCATTGCTCCCCCCATACCTTTCACCATCTTCCCGGGGATCTTCCAGTTGGCAATATCCCCGTTTTCAGCAACTTCCATTGCTCCCAGGATGGTAAGGTCTACGTGTTGACCTCTAATCATCCCAAAACTCATTGCAGAGTCAAAAAAACTTGCTCCGGGTAGAGCGGTAATGGTTTGTTTACCTGCATTAATAAGATCGGCATCTTCCTCTCCTTCAAATGGGAAAGGCCCCATTCCTAAAATTCCGTTTTCACTTTGAAATTCTACCTGAATATCGTCCCGAACGAAGTTGGCAACCAACGTTGGAATGCCTATTCCCAGGTTTACATAATAACCATCCTTTACTTCTTTGGCTATTCTTTGTGCGATTCCGTTTTTATCCAATGCCATAATTATGCTTTTTGTCTTACCGTTCGTTGCTCGATTCTCTTTTCATAATCCTTACCCTGGAAAATCCGTTGTACCAGGATTCCAGGAATATGAATGTGGTTAGGATCCAGTTCACCCGGCTCCACAAGTTCTTCCACTTCTGCAACTGTTATTGTCGCAGAACCGCACATTACGGGATTAAAATTTCTTGCTGTACCCTTAAAAACCAGGTTTCCTGCTTTATCGCCTTTCCAGGCTTTAATAAAGGCAAAGTCTGCTTTAAAAGCCTTTTCCAGTACATACATTTTACCATCAAACTCACGGGTTTCCTTGCCTTCGGCGACTTCAGTTCCAAATCCTGCAGGGGTATAAATAGCGGGGAAGCCTTGCTGTGCTGCCTGGCATCTGGCTGCCAGCGTACCCTGGGGAATTAACTCCACATCCAGTTCGCCGCTAAGCATCTGCTTCTCGAAGATCGCGTTCTCCCCTACATAAGAGGAGACCATCTTATCTATTTGCTTTTTATGTAGTAATTGTCCAAGGCCAAAATCATCGACCCCGGCGTTATTGGAGATACAGGTAAGGTTCTTTACATTGAGACGAACAAGTTCAGAAATAGCATTTTCAGGGATTCCGCATAAACCGAAACCACCAAGCATGAATGTCATTCCGTCCTTAACACCCTTTACAGCCTCCTGTACATTATCAACTGTTTTTATGATCATTTTTTCAGAATTTTACCCGAAAATACGAAAATAAAAATGTGGTCACAATGCAGCAGAAAGACTTCATTGAAATATCTGGAAAATCAGCTCCCTTTTTTTGAGAAATATTTAGAAATCCAGCTCATCAGGGATAGAATCATCAGCGGCTTTTCTTGCACTGTAAGTTGCGCAGTCTACTGCGATACTAAGGTTCTCGGGCCTTTCAAATTCCTCTTTAGATACTTTTAATTCAGGATTTGCATAAACATCTTTCATATACATTCCCCAGATAGGTAAAGCCATTGTAGCACCCTGCCCATAGGTAATGGTAGGGAAATGTACTGCCCTGTCTTCTGCACCTACCCAGACACCTGTTACTAGATCTGGCACCATTCCCATAAACCAACCGTCAGATTGATTTTGAGTGGTACCGGTCTTTCCGGCGATTGGGTTTTTGAAATCATAGGGATAGCCAGTAACCGCACGTTCATAATCTGTGCGACCTTTAGCCCACGTCCCTCGTAATCGCGTACCGGAACCGCCTTGAGTTACTCCCTCCAGAAGATTTACGGTAACATATGCCGCTTCTTTGCTTAACACATCCCTGGTTTCTGGTACATTTTGATAGAGCACAGTTCCGTTCTTGTCTTCAATTCGATTAACCATTACAGGTTTAATATAAACCCCCTGATTGGCAAAGGTGCTGTAAGCAGACACCATTTCGAAAAGACTTATATCTGCAGTTCCCAGGGCTATAGATGGCACTGCAGGAATATTTTCTGTATCTATTCCCAGTTTTCCTATAAGGTCTATTACCGGTTTAGGACCTGTTTTATCAATTAGCCGGGCCGTGATAGTATTTACTGAAGATGCAAGCGCTTTCTTAAGCGTATACATACCATCATAACTCCCATCACTGTTTCGTGGAGACCAATCGTTCATATTCCCATGCTTACCGGCTTCAATAGTAAACTGACTTTTAGGTAGCGTATCGCATGGTGAGAATTTTAACTGATCTATTGCGGTCGCATATACGAAGGGTTTAAAAGTAGAGCCCACCTGTCTTCGTGCCTGTCGTACATGTTCGTATTTAAAATGTTTAAAATTAATACCTCCAACCCAGGCTTTTACTTCACCTGTTTGCGGAACCATAGACATCATCCCGGCTTGCAGGAAGGATTTATAATACAAGATAGAATCCCTTGGCGTCATCACGGTATCTATAGTACCATTCCAGCTAAATACCCTCATCTCAGCCTGTTCTTTAAAAGACTTTTTGATCTCGGCTTCAGATTTCCCCTGGGCCTTCATCTTTTTCCAGCGCGCTGAAACCCTCATAGCATTCTGGATGCTGGTTTCTATTTGATCCTTATCAATGTCTCTGAACGGCGCTGTTGGATTATTTTCGTTTTGCCTGTCAAATTCCTTTTGAAGTTTAGAAATATGCCTGGTTACCGCCTTTTCAGCGTATTCCTGCATTTTTGAATCGATACTGGTATAGATCTTCAAGCCATCACGATATAAACTGTATTCACTGCCGTCTGGTTTGGGATTTTTAGCGATCCAGTCTTTCATGAACCCCTGCAGATAAGCCCGGAAATAGGTAGCCATGCCTTCATCATGCCCTTCCGGCGTGAATTCGATATTCATAGGTAATTTCTGTAACGAATCCATTTCGCTTTCAGAAATAAAACCGTTCCTGTTCATTTGTTCAAAGACCTGGTTTCTGCGGGATAGTACAAGCTCTGGTCTCCTCATTGGATTATATAGGGCAGAGTTCTTCAACATCCCTACGAGAACGGCAGATTCTTCGATCTTTAATTCATTTGGTTCCTTATCAAAATAGATCTTTGATGCCGAACGAATTCCCACCGCCTGGTATACAAAATCGTATTTATTGAAATACATGGTTATGATCTCCTCTTTGGTATACTGGCGTTCCAGCCTTGTAGAGATAACCCATTCTTTCACTTTTTGAAAAACCCGTTCTACATTATTCTGGGCCACATCTTCGGTGAACAATTGCTTGGCAAGCTGCTGGGTAATGGTACTTGCACCTCCCCGGGTTCCCAGAAATACGGCAGCCCTAACAGTCCCCTTCGCGTCTATGCCTGCATGCTGATAGAACCTCTCATCTTCTGTAGCGACCAAAGCATGGACCAGGTGGTCTGGCAGATCTTCATATTTTATAGGGGTTCTGTTCTCGCTGTAATATTTCCCCAGGGTTTTCCCGTCTGAAGAAAATATTTCGGTAGCCAGATTTGTTTCAGGGTTTTCCAGTTCCTCAAAGGTTGGCATTTTCCCGAATGCTCCCCAACCGGCCAGTAAAAAGATCAGGATTCCCGCCAAAATTCCAATTCCGAAAAGAGTCCAGAAACCAATTATATATTTACGATTGCTATGAGCAGGTTTTTTAGTCTTATTTGTTGCGCGGGCCATTTATTTCACAAAAATTAATTATCGCTATTTTCTATTCTGAATCCAACATGTGTGATCCCCTCTAATTCCTTAATTCCATCTACCTCGCCATTTTTCCGCATTGCCTGCTGAATAGTGACAGTATAGTTACCCGGTTCATCGAACATTACGTTCTCCTTATACCAGAGTTTACTTTCTTTTACATCACCAAAACCTGTGCCGAGCCACTCTCCATTAGGTTTGGTCATTTCGTATTCCAGGGTGTCACTTATCACTTTTCCCTCCGGGAATTTTATTTCGGTAATCAGGAACAGATTACTGAAGTTGTAATCACTGGTATTACGAATATTTATAAAAAGATCATATACCTTACTAGTATCCAGACTGGCAATATTAAAGCTCACGATAGAATCTTTGTTCCAGTCTTTTACCGGTTTATACTCATCAAAAACCCTAGCCCGGTCACAGGAAGAGAAAGCGATGATTGTGATAGTTAATAAAGAAACGAAAAAAGCACTACGCATTTTTAGATCTTGAGGAATTACCTTTACGTTTTTTTCTCTTCTTATTAGTATTTCTCCTTTTTCTTGGCTGTTTAGGTTTATCAAAACGCGTTAAACTGTCTTCTCCAACGGCATTATTAAATCCTTTTGGTTCTTTTTCGTCCAGTTGTAGCTCTACTTCATATTCCTCTAAACTGCCTACAGGCTCATCTTTTTTGTTTCTGGCAATAATCTTATTCGCCTGCTCAGGCGTAAGTTGATGCCAGTTCATCCATTCCCCTTCATAAGCATACCATAGCAAACCTTTGAAAATGTCTATTTTCTGGCATACTGCGGTTCCCTTTTTGGTCTTTAGTTTAATGTCGGTTTTTGGAAAAGATTTTAATGCTTCCAGATAAGTATCCAGTTCGTAGTTTAAACAGCACTTTAGTTTACCGCATTGTCCCGCAAGTTTCTGAGGGTTAAGGGATAATTGCTGGTATCTGGCAGCAGATGTACTTACAGATCTAAAATCTGTTAACCAGGTAGAGCAGCACAATTCCCGTCCGCAGGAACCAATTCCTCCAAGTCTGGCTGCTTCCTGCCGCAGACCTATTTGTTTCATTTCAATACGGGTATTGAATTCCCGCGCAAACTCCTTGATCAATTGTCTAAAGTCCACCCGGTCTTCAGCCGTATAATAAAAAGTGGCTTTGGAACCATCTCCCTGAAATTCTATATCGCTTATTTTCATGCTTAAATTAAGCCTGATAGCGATCTGCCTGGAACGCTGCTGGATCTTATCTTCCCTGTCCCTTGCCTCCTGCCAAACGTCTATATCTTTTTGAGATGCTTTTCTGTAGATCTTTAAAACCTCGGGAGAATTCGGGTCTACTTTTTTCTTTTTCATCTGCACCCTCACCAGTTCCCCGGTAAGACTAACGATCCCTACATCGTGACCCGGACTGGCTTCGGTAGCCACCACGTCGCCGATGCTAAGGCTCAGTTTTTCAGTATTTTTAAAGAAATGTTTACGGCCGTTCTTAAAACGAACTTCCACGATATCGAAAGGTTCCACGCCACCCGGAAGCGACATGTTTGAAAGCCAATCGAAAACGGTTAGTTTATTACATCCGTCGGTTCCACAGGTTCCATTATTCTTACATCCTTTCGGCTGACCGTCTTTTCCGGTCGAGCAACTGCTGCAAGCCATATATTATATATATTGAGGAAGTTACTTTTTTAGCGTGTAAGTTTACCCATCATCCTGTCTTACCAAACTGGCAATAATCGCAGAATCTCCTTCATCTTCTAAAGCTATATTAACAGCCCGTCACACCAGTAAAAAGTACCTCCTTGAGGTTCATAAATATTTTCAACAGTAAATATACCAATATTAATTGGCACCACCATTTTAGAAAAGAAACCTATTGCTTAAACCGCAGCACTTCAGATCTTCCTTTTTTAAAGATCTTATTGCTGGCACCTTTACCTTTACGAAGTCGTTTTTGTTCTTCATAAGGCAGGGATGCTATTTCCTTGCAATTATCTGAACAACAATTATTCATTTTTTCAGCGCATTTTTCACACTGAATAAATAATAAATGGCACGCTTCATTGGCACAGTTCACATGAGTATCACAAGCATCACCACATTGATGGCACTGTGCGATCACATCTTCTGAAATGCGCTCGGCACGACGATGGTCAAAAACAAAGTTTTTACCAATAAATTTATTTTCAAGCTTTTGTTTCTCCACCTGGCGGGTATATTCAATAATACCACCTTCAAGTTGAAAAACGTTCTTAAAACCCTTGTGTTTGTAATATGCACTGGCTTTCTCACATCTAATTCCGCCGGTACAATACATCACAAGATTTTTATCTTCCTTATGTTCTTTAAGATCTTCTTCTATGATAGGTAACGAATCCCGGAAGGTATCCACATCTGGAGTGATAGCTCCCTGGAAATGTCCAATCTCGCTCTCGTAATGATTTCTCATATCTACCAGAACCGTATTGGGATCGCTTATAAGTTCATTGAATTTCGCTGCATCTACATGAACACCTTTATTTGTCACATCAAACGAATCATCATTCAATCCATCTGCTACGATCTTACTTCTCACCTTTACTTTTAATTTCAGGAAAGATTTAATATCATGTTCAATGGCAATATTCAAACGCACATTTTCAAGAAAATAGATATCATCTATAAAGGCCTTGAATTCATTGAAACGTTTTGCAGGAACAGAAAGCTGCGCATTAATGCCTTCATGAGCTACATATATTCTTCCCAGAACATCCATCTGGTCCCAGGCAATGAATAAATGATTTCTGAATAATTCGGGGTTACCGATCTTTGCGTAAGCATAGAAAGAGAGCGTAAGCCTGTCTTCACCGGCTTCTTCTAAAAGGGCTTCTCTTTCTTTAGCGCTCAATTTATTGTACAGTTGCATGCTATACTAATATTTTAAGTGTTAAAGAAAATTTTGGCAAAGATACAGTTTTCATTTTACCGGCCATACATGCATCAACATAAACAATATTCCTAATTTTTGGAATTATTCCAAAAATCGATATTAACTTTTATTGTATTGCAGAAAAACTTGTATTATTTTAGCACACCTTATTTATACATTTATAAAATACATTCATGAGCAACGATAAAGAAAGAGACGCGAAATTAAAGGCCCTTAAGCTCACCCTTGACAAGATGGACAAAACCTACGGTAAAGGGACGGTGATGAAGATGAGCGACCAGGTAGTAGTAGATGTAGATGCTATTTCTACCGGATCTTTAGGTCTGGATCTCGCATTGGGAGTTGGAGGATATCCTAGAGGAAGAGTTATTGAGATATATGGACCTGAATCTTCAGGTAAAACCACCCTTACTCTTCATGCTATTGCTGAAGCTCAGAAAAAAGGCGGGATTGCAGCCTTTATAGATGCAGAGCATGCCTTTGACAGGTTTTATGCTGAAAAGTTAGATGTAGATATTGATAACCTGATTATTTCTCAACCAGATAATGGGGAGCAGGCTTTAGAGATCGCAGATAACCTTATACGTTCCGGAGCTATAGACATTATAGTAATTGATTCTGTTGCGGCCCTTACCCCTAAGAGTGAGATTGAAGGGGAAATGGGAGACTCTAAAATGGGGCTTCATGCAAGACTAATGTCCCAGGCTCTTAGAAAACTTACCTCATCAATAAGTAAGACCAACTGTACAGTGATCTTCATTAACCAGCTTAGAGAGAAGATTGGGGTTATGTTTGGTAATCCTGAAACCACAACTGGTGGTAATGCTCTTAAATTCTATGCATCGGTAAGACTTGATATTAGAAGATCCACACAAATAAAGGATAGTGCTAATAATGTGATGGGGAACAAAACCAGAGTAAAGGTTGTAAAAAATAAAGTAGCCCCACCTTTTAAAACCGCCGAATTCGACATTATGTATGGAGAAGGGGTCTCGAAAATAGGAGAGATAATAGATATTGGTGTAGACTATGAAATAATCAAGAAAAGCGGTTCCTGGTTTAGTTATGAAGACACAAAACTGGGGCAGGGTCGCGATGCGGTAAAAACCTTGTTGAAAGATAATCCAGATCTAATGGAGGAACTGGAGGAAAAAATAAAAACAGCGATCAAGGTCGCTAAAGAATAAGAAAATCCCCGGAAGGGGATTTTTTTTGCCTTATACGCAACCTTTTACCCTTTGATGCATCTATGAATTAAATACAAGATGTTTATGAATAGGCTGGTTGTGTTCTTATTAACTTTTGTTACCCTTAGCAGTTGCTCTATTGGTGAAGATGATATTCCTGAAATAAAATATGAACTGGCAGAGATCACCGCCAACGATCTCCCAGATGAATTTGAATACGGAAAATCCTATACGGTCACTGTAACCTATATTTTGCCTACACCCTGCAGTAGTTTTGCCGGGATAGATGGCCGCAGAGGAGGCACTACCGGTGAGGAACGTCGTGAAATTTATTTAACGGCGATATCCTCATACCAGACTAATGACAATTGTAATACCACCACCGGGGATACAGGCACCTCAACTTTTTCTATCTTCATTGATGAAATGGAACCCTTTAAGTTTTATTTTTGGACAGATACAGATGCTGACAATCAACCAATTTATAATGAAGTTACTGTACCCGTAGTTGAAATTGAATAATTTGGATTATTTCCAGAACAGGCTTAAAATAAAAAATAGTTGGGTTTAAAAGACCTTATCAGGCGGTGCAAAAAACAGGATAGGATTGCACAGGAGCAGCTTTATCGCTTATACGCGGCAAAGCTTTTTGGGGTATGCCTTAAATATTCTGATAGCTACCAGCAGGCCGAGGATAATTTACAGGATGGCTTTGTAACCATTTTCGAAAAAATCTCTCAGTTTAAAGATGAAGGTTCATTTGAAGGCTGGATGAAGCGGATCCTTATAAATACCTCCCTGCAGAAATATAGACAGCAAAAAGTATATGAGATTACGAATGAAAACCTGCTGCAGGAAGAGGAAATTGAAATAGACTCCAACGAGCTCTCTGTAGATTTTCTTTTAAGTTGTGTGCAAAAATTACCGGCACGATATAGACAGGTATTTAATTTATATGCGCTTGACGGCTATTCTCACAAGGAAATCTCAGAGCTGTTAGGAATTTCGGAAGGCACCTCAAAATCAAATCTGGCGAGGGCAAGGATGGCGTTAAAAAATAAGATTGAAGAA
>JAHELO010000279.1 GCA_024644145.1 Christiangramia sp. | reverse complement strand
CCATTCAATTGTGTTACAATTTTACATACATTTGTATAACTAAATATACATATTTCTTTAGTACTTGCAATTCTTAATTTAATCTAATTTGAAACTTAGCGATCAAATCATTTCCACTGCAAAAGAAACCATTTCCAACGAAGCAGAAGCTATAGCCAACCTAGAAAATTTTATCGACGAAGAATTTACCAAAGCGGTTGAAGTTATCTATCGGTCAGAAGGTCGAGTGGTGGTAACCGGGATCGGGAAAAGTGCCATTATTGCCAACAAGATTGTGGCCACTTTAAATTCTACGGGCACCCCTTCAATTTTCATGCACGCCGCTGATGCCATACACGGAGACCTGGGAATAGTGCAGGAAAACGACGTCGTAATTTGTATCTCGAAAAGCGGGAACAGTCCGGAAATCAAGGTTCTGGTACCATTAATAAAGAATTTCAATAATATACTCATAGGTCTTACTGCTAATAAGGAATCGTTCCTTGGCAAGGAGGCAGATTATATTTTGAATTGTTATATAGAAAAGGAAGCCTGTCCCAATAACCTGGCTCCAACCACCAGCACAACTGCTCAAATGGTCATAGGCGATGCACTCGCGGTATGTCTGTTGAATCTGAAAGGCTTCAGCAGTAAGGATTTTGCAAAATATCACCCCGGAGGCTCCCTGGGTAAAAAATTATATTTAAGGGTTAGTGATATCACAGCTCAGAATATGATACCACAGGTCACTCCTGATACAGATGTAGCCAATACTCTTATAGAGATCTCAGAAAAGATGCTGGGGGTTACTGCTGTACTTGATGGTGAGAAGATCGTAGGCATTATTACAGATGGAGACATTCGGAGAATGCTTAAAGATCATTCAGATATAAAAGGCTTGAAAGCAAAGGATATTATGAGCAGAAACCCCAAGACCATAGACCAGGATACTCTGGCTATAAAAGCTTTGGAGGTTCTCGAAAAGAACCAGATCTCCCAGTTGCTCGCAACCAGCGACGGAAAATATTCAGGGGTGGTTCATCTTCATAACCTAATTAGAGAAGGAATTTTATAATGGAAAGAATAGCCCCTCAGGAAGATCCGGGAAATGAGATGTCTTTTTTAGACCATCTTGAGGAATTAAGATGGCATTTAATACGGGCTGTACTTGCCGTAGTAATTGCCGGTGCCGTAGCATTCGTACTTAAAGGTTTCATTTTTGATGTTTTATTATTCGGCCCCGCAAAGGGTGATTTTTTTTCGTATAAAGTACTTTGCCGGCTTTCTGGTATATTCGGAATTGATGGTGGATTTTGCGATCCTGAAATGCCCTTTAGAATACAAAGCAGAACCATGGGCGGCCAGTTTTCTGCACATGTCTGGACCTCCATCACCGCTGGGTTTATTATCGCATTCCCTTATGTGATCTACGAATTCTGGAAATTTGTTGCTCCGGCCATGCATGGTGACGAAAAGAAATATGCCAAGGGCTTTATTTTCATCAGTTCTGTATTGTTCTTTTTAGGAGTGCTTTTTGGCTATTATGTTGTGACGCCGCTATCCATAAATTTCCTGGGAAAATATCAGGTAAGTGATACGGTTTTTAACGATTTTGACCTAAGCAGTTATATTAGTCTGGTACGAGCTTCGGTGCTTGCCAGTGGACTCATTTTTGAATTACCTATTGTAATTTACTATCTAACCAAGATAGGACTGGTAACTCCTCAATTTTTACGCACTTATAGAAAATATGCATTGGTAATTGTTCTTATTTTGTCAGCAATTATTACCCCGCCCGACATAGTTAGCCAGATTATCGTTGCCATACCCGTTTTGATCCTGTATGAAGTAAGTATTGTAATCTCAAGGATCATGTATAGAAAAGAAGAAGAAAAATTAAAAAAATAAGCTATGATAGATAAGGTAGACGAATTTAATTCGTACCGTGCCAAGATGAATGATAAGATCCTGGCTGAAAACAATAAAGTATTAAAACGAATTTTTAATTTAGACACCAATGCTTTTGCAGAGGGTGCACTGGATAAGAAGACCAAAGAGCTGTTAGGTCTGGTAGCTTCAACGGTATTAAGATGTGACGATTGTGTGAAGTATCATCTTGAGGCCAGCTATAAAGAAGGAATTAGCCGGGAAGAAGTAATGGAAACTTTAAGCATAGGAACTCTAATTGGAGGTACCATTGTAATCCCTCATTTAAGGAGAGCATTTGAATACTGGGAAGCTCTGGAAGAAGCTCCTAAAACGGTATAATTTCTGTAATATCAGAGATGTAAATTAAGGATATGAAATTACGTGCTGAAAATCTTGTAAAAACCTATAAAGGCAGGAATGTTGTTAAAGGCATTTCTGTAGAAGTAAATCAGGGAGAGATCGTGGGATTATTAGGACCTAACGGCGCCGGTAAGACTACTTCTTTTTATATGATCGTAGGCCTTATAAAGCCCAATAGTGGTAATATTATCCTGGACAAGCAGAATATTACCAAATACCCTATGTATAAAAGGGCACAGCACGGAATTGGATATCTGGCACAGGAAGCTTCGGTGTTTCGAAAATTGAGTATCGAAGATAATATTATGAGTGTTCTGGAGCTTACCAAATTATCTAAAAAGGAACGCCAGATGAAAATGGAATCTCTTATCGAGGAATTTGGTTTAAACCATATCCGGAAAAATCGTGGAGATCTTTTAAGTGGTGGTGAAAGAAGAAGAACGGAGATCGCCCGCGCCCTGGCCACAGATCCTAATTTCATCCTATTGGATGAACCATTTGCAGGAGTAGATCCGGTAGCTGTGGAAGACATTCAGCGTATTGTTGCCCAGCTAAAAGATAAGAATATTGGTATACTTATCACAGATCATAATGTTCAGGAGACCCTGGCAATTACTGACAGGACTTACCTAATGTTCGAGGGAAGTATTTTGAAACATGGCATCCCCGAGGAACTGGCTGAAGATGAAATGGTTCGTAAAGTATATCTTGGACAGAATTTCGAGCTACGAAAGAAGAAGATTTTTAATTAAACTGTTTCCCCCCTACGGTTAGAAATCATTGATAATAGTACGTATAGTAAGATTATCACCGGAATTGCTATAAACTTTAAAAATATCACAAGAATAAGACAGCTTATTATAAAAAAGTACCTGAGCTTATTTTCTTTGAATCCCCAGTCTGAGAATTTCAATGCGAACAATGGAAGCTCTGCATTCAGCAAATAACAACTAACCAGCGTAAGTCCCACAAGAAACCATTCATTCAATACCAATCCTGAAATTAATGGACTTGGCTGATAAGTTAAAATCAAAGGAAGGCTGAGTATAAGGAGGGCATTAGCGGGAGTAGGCAACCCAATAAAGGAATCGGTTTGGCGATCGTCCACATTAAACTTAGCCAGTCTGTAGGCAGAAGCCAGAACAATCAGCAATCCTATAAGGGCAAAAGGTTTTAAGTGAATA
>JAHELO010000278.1 GCA_024644145.1 Christiangramia sp. | reverse complement strand
ATATTCTCGATATGTTTAAGAATATATTGTACTGAAGCAAATGAGACTGAAGTAGCTCCGCTGGAGATCTCGGTTTCATTTTTAATACGCTTGCTTGCCTGAATTACCGCATTTACCAGTCGTTCTAAAAATGCGTTTACAAGTCCCAACTTTTTAGAACGTATAAAAGCAATCTTTAACTGACTTATAATCTCAAAATCTCCCAGGATCTGGCTATCCAGACCAGTGCCTACCTTGAAGATATGCGAGATAGCCTGCTTATTTTTGAATACATAGGCTACCTTTTCAAATTCTTCCACGGTACCGTGGGTATGCTCGCATAGTAATTTTATAAGCTGAAAAGGGTGCTGGGCAAAACCGTAAATTTCGGTTCTATTACATGTGGAGGTCACTAAAATACCGTCTATGCCTTCATCTCTGGCCTGTTCAAGAAGTCTTTGTTTAGATTCTTCTGTAAGGCTAAAATGGCCTCTTATCTCAGCATCTGCTTTCTTGTAGCTTAAACCTATGGTATAAAAGTGCTTTCCTTTAGAAATATGATAATCTTCCATGTATCAGTTTAGGTGGACACGGGTGCAAAATTAAGATAAGGTTAAATCAAAAAATAACGCTGGAGGCACTAAATGTATCGATAGATGATAATTATAGGGAAAATAATACTGAAAAGTATAAAATGCCATACTTTTGTAGTAACTGTGGCGGGTTGAAAGAAATTAGTTTAGATTGATTCTAAATAAATAAAAATATTATCCCATGGAAGAGCATCGAAAAAATAACGCTGTAAGTATCTCTGAGGAGATCAAGATCGAAGAGGGCTTTTTTATTCTCAAATTTCAGAATGACACTGCAGATACAAAATTGATGTCCAGGGATATAGACAATAGTTTTATCCAGTTCCATTTTAATGTAAAAGGTAACAGTAAGTTTCTATTCAACAACGGGAGCTACGAATTGCCACTGCCAGAGGAGAACTCACTATTATTATATAATCCGCAGAGAGACCTCCCTTTAAACGTTTCGTTAGACCATGAATCATGGCTGATCTCCCTGGTGATCTCGATAAAAAAATTTCACGCTTTGTTCTCCCAGGAGGCAGATTATATCACCTTTTTAAGTGCAGATAATAAGGATAAAAAATACTATAAAGATGCGCCCATTTCTCCTTCTATGGCCGTAGTTCTTAATCAAATTATGAACTTCAATCTAACGCCAAGCATTAAAAATTTATATTTTAAAGCCAAAGCCTTTGAATTGCTGAGCCTGTATTTTAATAAGGCCGAAAATCCCGATTTAGAACAATGCCCATTTTTAAGTGATGAAGAAAATATCAAGAAGATTCGCAGGGCAAAAGATATTGTTATTTCCCGCATGGCAGAACCACCTTCTTTACAGGAACTCTCAGATGAGATTGGCTTAAGCCTGAAGAAACTAAAGGAAGGTTTTAAACAGATCTATGGGGATTCAGTATATAGTTTTCTTTTTGACTATAAGATGGAATATGCCAGAAAACTTCTGGAAACCGGCGAATATAATGTGAACGAGGTAGGACTAAAGGTAGGTTACAGTACGGCCAGTCATTTTATAGCAGGATTCAAAAAGAAATTTGGAACAACCCCTAAAAAGTATACGCTTTCTGTAAACTAAGAACTATGCGGCCAGTCATTATTCTCTTAATGTCATTATTCTTCTCCCCAGTATGTAAAGCGCAGCATAAAGTGCTGATATTTCATGAAACACAGGGCTACCGTCACCAATCTATAGAGAACGGGATTCAGGCTATTCAGCAGTTGGGAGATGAAAATGATTTTGAATGTGTGGTTAGCCGGGACAGTAGGTTCTTTACTGAAAATGACCTGAACTCTCTGGACCTTGTGATCTTTTTAAATACCACTGGTGATATATTTAATACAGAGGAACAGATCGTTTTTCAGAATTATATGGATAATGGGGGGAACTTTCTAGGGATCCATTCTGCGGCAGATACTGAATATAAATGGTCCTGGTATGGAGACCTGGTGGGCGCTTATTTTAATGGGCATCCCGAAATTCAAAAAGCCGATTTATCCATACAAAACCCGGAACATATATCTTTAGCTCATCTGGATGAAAAATGGACGCGGACAGATGAATGGTATAACTATAAGGACATCAATAAAGGACTTAATATTCTGCTAACTATAGATGAACGCACCTATAAAGGTGGAACAAATGGAGAATTCCATCCTGTTGCATGGTACCAGAATTATCTGGCCGGAGGGAAATCGGTTTATACAGGTCTCGGGCATACGCCGGAGTCTTATTCTGAACCAGATTTTCTGGAACATTTAAGCGGTTGTATTCGTTTTGCATTAGGAAAAGAATGATTATCCATATATAGAAAAGCCCGATCACAACAGGCTCAATAGAATTGTACAGAATATTATTTTTGTGTTGAAAAAGATAAATTATGAGTAAAGGCGTATTGATGGTAAATTTGGGATCTCCCGATAGTACCAATCCTAAAGACGTAAAGAAATACCTTGGTGAGTTCCTAATGGATGAGCGGGTGATAGATGTGCCATATTGGGCGCGCACCTTGCTGGTAAAAGGAATAATTCTGAATACGAGACCTAAAAAATCTGCAGAGGCCTATCAAAAGATCTGGTGGGATGAAGGATCGCCTTTAATTGTTTTATCAGAAAGACTTCAATCTAAAATAGACGATAATACTTCAGTCCCTATTGCTCTTGCAATGAGATATGGAACCCCAAATATAATGCAGGGCCTCCAGGAGTTGCATGACAAAGGGGTAGACGAAGTGTTGCTTTTTCCGCTATATCCTCAGTTTGCAATGGCGACCACTGAAACGATTCTGGTGCTCGCAGAGGAATTACGGAAGAAACATTTTCCAGATATGCAATTTACCACGGTTCCTCCTTTTTATAATCATCCAGATTATATAAGAACTTTAGGGAATAGTATTGCTGAGACTTTGAAAGATGTGGATTATGACCATCTTCTTTTCTCTTATCATGGAGTGCCAGAAAGACATATCAGAAAAAGCGATGTGACCAATTCGCATTGCAAGATAGATGGTTCCTGTTGCCAGGCTGCCTCCACCGCGCACCAGTTCTGTTACCGTCATCAATGTTATGAAACCACGCGCCTGGTGGCTGAATATCTGCAGTTGAAAGCTAATTCTTACAGTGTTTCATTCCAGTCCAGACTAGGGTTTGATCCATGGTTAAAACCATATACAGACCGTACTATCGAAAGATTTGGAAATCAGGGAATGAAAAAATTGGCTGTGGTAACACCGGCTTTTGTATCAGACTGTCTGGAAACTTTAGAAGAGATCGCCATGGAAGGCGAAGAGATCTTCCATGAAGTAGGAGGGAAAGAGTTTACGGTGGTTCCCTGCCTGAACGACAGGGAAGATTGGGTAAAGGTATTGTCCAGATGGATTGACGAATGGGCGCATCAAAAGCC
>JAHELO010000007.1 GCA_024644145.1 Christiangramia sp. | reverse complement strand
ATCTTTCCTTCCTTCGGTTTCGTGATTTCTCCTGCAATTGAAGCAACCATTTTATCTCTTTATTATGTGGACTGGTAATTTGTTTTAGCATGGGTGTAAAAGTACACAGATATTAGGCATTAAAAAAGCCCCATGTTAAAGGGGCTTTGATCTAAAAAGAGATTCTTAATTGTTTTTCTGGTCTTTATATTTTTTAGAATACCTTTTCCATAATTCGGTTTGATGTGTTTCCAGGCTAACTTCCCGGCCATCGATAAAAGCATGGGAAAGAATATTAGTTCTCATATCCAGTGCGTCACCTTCAGAAATAAATAAAGTAGCAGACTTACCAATTTCCAGGCTGCCATATGTATTATCAATTCCAAGGATCTTCGCGGTATTAAGCGTCACCAGCTTTAGCGCTTCTTCTTTGTCCATACCAAAGGCCGCCACGGTACCTGCATAAAATGGCAGGTTTCGGGAGTTCATTCTTTCCATCTGCCCACTGCCTTCTATTGCTACTAATATGCCTTTGTCGTTAAGTAACCTGGCCAATTTATAAGGATAGTCGTAATCTTCATGAGCTACCTCTGGAGTAGTATGAGGGCGTTTTACAAGTACTGGAATTTCGTTCTGTTTTAAATCTTCTGCTACATCCAGAGAGTAATAGCCTCCAACTATCACCACTTGTTCGAGTCCCTGGTCTTTTTTAAACTGAATAACATCCAGGATTTCTTTCTCGCCATCCACGTGAATATATACTTTTTTATCTCCCTTAAAGACTGCTTCCATTGCTAAATAGGGCAGATGGGTATAATCTTTCTTGCCATTAAGATAAGCTTTGGCTGCTGCAAAGAAATCTGACAGTTTTTGCACTTTATTGTTGTATTCCTTATTAGCTTCCAGACCTGGATCTTCTCCACGCCACCATCTTCCACGGCGGTAAGAATCGGGCCAGTTAATATGCAGGCCATCGTCTTCTTTTACTACAGCATCCTCCCAGTTCCAGGCGTCGAACTGCACGATAGAGGAGGTTCCTGAGATCATTCCGCCCCGGGGAACAATCTGGCCTAAAAGAACACCATTGGGACGCATGGATTCCACGATCTTGCTTTCAGCATTATAGGCAATCAGGCTGCGAATATTTGGTAACATTTCACCCATCTCATCCTGATCTACCGTGGCTTTAACCGCATCGATCTCTACCAGACCCAGGGTAGAATTAGGTGCTATAATACCCGGATAAACATGCTTTCCTTTCGCATTAATTATCTTCCCGGGGTATTGTCTCTTTGTAAGATTGGCGGCTATAACTTCAGTAATCTTTCCGTTCTCCAGGATGATCAAACTATTTTCTATTACCTCCCCATTTCCCAGATGAGCCGTAGCCCCTACAATGGTGATGGGTTCAGATTGTTTTGGCGCCGGCGTTTGCTGGGCAAAACTCCTTCCTGATAATATCAGGATTAAGACTAACAGATATATATTATTATATTTCATTTTACTCTGATTTTATTTAACTGCTTCCAACAGGTCGCAATGAACTCTCTGCTTTTCCTTTTTGGCAACCGGCTGAGTTTTGACACCGTTATTCTTAGCTTTTAACATTTGCCCGATAAGCAGGTTACGTTCCTTTCTAATCTCTTTACGCAATTCGGAATCACGGCTCACATCAAAATAAATCACTCCTTCTATCATTGTTTTTTCCGGGATGGCATAGATAGATAGAGGATGATCATTCCATAATACCAGGTCGGCCTGTTTCCCGGTTTTAATACTACCCACCAGCTCATCTACATGCAGTAATTTGGCTGGGTTTATAGTTACCATTTTCCAGGCTTCTTCTTCGCTCATTCCGCCATATTTAACCGTTTTTGCAGCTTCCTGATTTAATCTTCTGCTCATTTCCCCATCGTCACTGTTTATTGCAACCGTGAGTCCGGCTTCGGTCATAATAGCGGCGTTATAGGGAATTGCGTCATTAACTTCATATTTATATGCCCACCAGTCTGAAAAAGTAGAGGCGCCAACCCCATGCTCTTTCATTTTATCAGCGACTTTATAGCCCTCCAGAATATGAGTGAACGTGTTAATATTGAAGTCGAATTCTTCTGCCACTTTCATCAGCATATTGATTTCGCTTTGAATATAGGAGTGAGAAGATACAAATCGCTTCCCGTTCAGAATCTCAACGATCGTTTCCATTTCCAGATCTTTTCTGAAACCTTCTTTAGATTTGCCAGATTCGTAGGCTTTTGCTCTGCTGAAATAATCTGTGAAAACTTGTTCCACACCCATACGGGTTTGGGGAAATCTTGAACCACTCCAGTTAGACTGCTTTACATTTTCTCCCAGAGCGAATTTAATAAAAGGAGGTGCCTGCTCAAAGATCATTTCTTCTGCAGAGGCGCCCCATTTTAATTTCATTATCGCAGATCGTCCTCCAATAGGGTTGGCTGAACCATGCAAAAGCTGGATAGTAGTTACACCACCGGCAAGATTTCGGTAAATATCAATATCGGTGGGGTCAATTACATCTTCCATTGTTACTTCTGCCGAAGAGTTATGGCCTGCTTCATTAATGGCCGAAGCCGCAATATGGGAATGTTCATCTATAATACCGGCGGTAAGGTGTTTCCCTGTCGCATCTATTACCCGGGCTCCTCCGGCATTAAGATCTTCGCCCATGCGAACAATTTTACCGTCTTTAACCAGTACATCGGTATTTTCTAATACTCCTGAATCTTCACTGGTCCATACAGTGGCATTTTTGAAAAGGATATTTTCCTGCTTAGGTGGATTTTTAAATCCGTAGGCCACATTAGGGTAGGTGACCGGGACTATATCATAAGTCTCAGGATCCTTTTTCTTTTTATCTTTCTTTTGCTCAGCAGCTGCTTTTTTCTTAGTGGCCTGGAATTGTGTTTCCTTGCCATTTGGTAAAATTGCCTTGCCAGATATCACATTTGTCTTTGCAGGGATATTGGCAGTAAGTCTTATGAATTCTGTCTTTGTTGTATCTGGAGAAGATAATAAAAGATTCATCCAGTTATTTTTAAAACTGATCTTAGAGCCAATTTTGGTTTCTCCCAATTTTACCTCAGTCTTAGGACTGGCTGTTTCACCGGTAATATTCAGGTCGTAGTTTTTTCCATCTACGCTTAGTTCATATTTACCTGATATATTGGTGATATTCATATCGTTAAGAACCTTTTTTTCTCCCTGCACCCAGTTCTCGTATAAGGTAGTTTCCTTATCAAAATAATCACCGGAGGTGATCAGGAAATTTGCCCAGGCACCTTCTTGTATTACTCCAAGTTTCCCTTGCTGTCCTATAGTTTTTGCAGGTACAGTGGTTAGTGCTGCCAGAGCGGCTTCTTTCGGAAGTCCGTATTCAATAGCTTTTAATAGATTGTTTTTAAAATCTTTTTCAGTGTCTATAGAGTGGGCGGTCAGGGTAAAAGGAACTTTACTATCAGACAGCATTTTTAGATTTGCAGGTGCCTGATTCCACTCTCTCATTTCTTCCAGACTTAACTGATTGGCTAGGTAAGGATCTTCAACATCAAAGGCTTCTGGAAATTTAAGCGGCACGATGATCGTGGCATTGGCAGCTTTAATTTTATCCAGCCTTTGGTATTCCTTGCCACTACCCAGAATCACATACTGGATACCAAATTCGTCACCTACTTTATCTGCCCTTAGTTCATTTAATAGATCTTCGGCAGCAAAGATCTGTACCAGGTCTTTGTTGTTATTTAATGCTTCCAGGGCTAAATCCTTGTTCTTTGCGTTCCCGCCGGCGTACCACTTTGCGTCAAGGTATACCTGACGTAGCAGAGCCATTGCACCCATGATTGAGGTAGGGTAGGACTGTTTAGACTGTACACTTTTCTTAAATGAAAGATACTGGGAAGATTTCTCATCAAGGATCCTGTCTCCTTCACTAACCTCTGGAGTTAGGGCAACCAGCATCCCGGTACCTCTAATTATTCCATCGGGAACATGAGTATTTACAACTCCGAATCCCGCTTTATGAAACTTTTCAGCCTCTTTAGTATCAAATTTAAAATGTGAAATGGCATCTGTATCAGGTCTTATATGGTCGTTCCAGTAAAATCCTTCACGACTGGCATCGTATTGCGGTCCATTTCCATTTTCAGCTTTCTTAGGTTCAGAGATCCCGAAATTACTGTAAAGATCTATAAAGGAAGGATAAACTTCTTTTCCTTCAAGGTCTATTACAATGCTGTTCTTCGGGATGTCTATAGATTTGCCAACGGCCGTAAACTTTCCTTCCCTGATCGCGAACATCCCGTTGCTAATCACGTTTTCAGGATCCAGATGAATTTTAGCATTTTTGAATACGGTATAATTCGTATTCCGGGTTTTTACCCCGTCATTCTTAGGGAAATATTCCTGTGCATGTGTTTGAAAAACCGCAAGGAATACTCCTAAAATCAGAAATTTTAATTTCATAAAGGTTAGTGGGTTTTAGGTTTAATTGTAGATCTAAAATTTTTGAAAGCCTGAAAATAGGAAAAAATATACAGTTTGAACTGATTTAGGTTTTCAAACGACTCTCATCGAAGTAATTTACCAGCAATGCTACAACATAACTATAGCTTTTCATACCATCTGCCTGGTTATTGGCGATCAGGTAGCGGTTGTAGGTGGCTTTAAAAACAGGTTCAAAAGGATTTTGGTGTTTCAACCAGAATTCATCAACCTCGCGATAATTTTTGATAATTCCGGGATTGATACGTTTAAGGAGTTTTTCTGCCTGCGGCCTGTCTCTACGGAAGAGCTCACTTAAACAGTAGCTAAGGGCAAAAGTGTAACCTGAGTACCTGAAATGAATATTTGGATGATTCATTGTAACTAAACAGGCAATGAAGTTAGCTTCATTCTCTTTAGCAAAACCAAGCTGATGGCCTACTTCGTGACTGGCAGTCGTTGGAATTTTATAGGGTAATATAATGGTGTTTACCTGCGCTTCATTTGTAAGCGGATTCAGGTAACCGTTAAAACCCATGTAGGTAAGGGGTAAGCTATATACAGATCGTTTTAAAGCCTGGCCTTTATAGGTTAATTCGGGAAATTCCTGTTGTATATTTTTATAACCCTCCAGGGTAATATCAAATAACTCCTTTTTAGAATAATCATAAATAACCTTTAGTGAATCATTTGGCACGATCTCCAGATGAAGTTTATTTGAACTGTCAATTAAATTATTGGTGAGGACTATTAATTTTTCGGTGGTGTATTCACTTTCTATTCCCAGATTTTTGTGCAGTGGTAATCTGTAATAATTGAAGCCCCAGAACAGGTGAAAACAGAAATAGATTATAGAGAGGGCTGCTAAGGTATCGGGGATCCAGATTTTTGGCCTTCTGAATCTTTGTGTGATTCGTCTTACCAGCCAGGATATCGCCAGGAGGATAAAAACTGCGTATAGCACATCGCCAAGGGAAAAGGGGATGATGCCAAGACTAAATCGCATTACCTGGGAAATTGCAGGATATAGGCCTTGGGAATAATATTGTTCTACAAAGTCTGAATACCGGGAAAGGATATTAATACCAATGATTTGTACCGGGAATAGTACTGCTAAAATGAGGATAGATTTTCTCTTCACGGTTTAAAAATACAAATATTCAAAAGCCTTCAAATTTTAGAAATCCCTAAATTCGAATACCTTTGTGAAGATACCAAAAATTAGACCAATGAATGAAGAAATAAGGGCTCTGGAACCTAAGATTTTGTGGAATAAATTCGCAGACCTGAATGCAGTTCCCAGACCATCCAAAAAAGAAGAACGAGTAATAGAGTTCATTAAAAATTTCGGAAACAACCTAAACCTGAGGACAAAAGTTGACAGTGTGGGGAACGTGGTGATCTATAAACCAGCCACCAGCGGCATGGAAAACCGAAAAAAGATCGTATTGCAGGCTCACCTGGATATGGTACATCAAAAGAATAATGACACTGAATTCGATTTTGATTCCCAGGGAATAGAGATGTATGTGGATGGAGACTGGGTTCGTGCCAAAGGGACTACTCTTGGAGCAGATAATGGTCTGGGAGTAGCGACAATGATGGCTATCCTGGAAAGTGATTCTATAGAGCACCCTGCAATTGAAGCTTTGTTCACTATCGATGAGGAAACCGGAATGACCGGAGCCAAAGGATTAAGTCCAGATCTGCTGGAAGGAGAGATATTGCTTAATCTGGATACTGAAGAAGATGATGAGATAGGAATTGGATGTGCCGGTGGAGTAGATATAACCGCGACCAAAAAATATGCTGAAGAGAAAATGCCCGAATCTTATCAAGTATATTCGGTTAAGGTAAAAGGACTACTGGGAGGGCACTCCGGGATGGATATAATTAAAGGCCTTGGGAATGCCAATAAGTTAATGAATCGTTTGCTTATAAATACTTCAGAGAACTTGAAGTTACGAATCTGTGAGCTGAATGGCGGAGGTCTGAGAAATGCGATTCCCAGAGAAAGTGCAGCGGTGATCGCTATACCAGATACGGAGGTAGAAAGTTTTAAAAAGGAACTGGAAATTCGGGCAGAAGAGATCAAGCAGGAATTTGCTTCCGTGGAACCAAACCTTACCATTGAACTGCAAAGTATTTCCTCTCAAAATACGGTAATGGATCTTAAATCTCAACGTGAGGTGCTTCTGGCCCTGGCTGGAGCTCATAACGGGGTTTATAGAATGAGTCCGGAAATTGAGGGATTAGTAGAGGCATCTAATAATGTAGCAAGTGTAACTTTGAAGAACGGGGAGATACAGGTAAAGTGTCTTACCAGAAGTTCTGTAGAATCCAGTAAAGATGACCTGGCGAGTTCTTTAAAAGCAGTATTTGAACTTGCTGGTTTTGATGTGAAGTTATCTGGAGAATATCCTGGCTGGGCTCCAAACAGCGATTCTGCGATATTAAAAACATTAGATGAGCTCTACCAGAAGATGTATGGTGAAAGGGCTGATATTGCTGCCTGTCATGCCGGGCTGGAATGCGGGATCATTGGAAGTCATTATCCTGAAATGGATATGATCTCTTTTGGACCTACCATAAGAGGGGCTCATTCACCAGATGAAAGAGCGAGTATTAAATCTGCTCAGAAATACTGGAAGTTCTTAATTGAGGTTCTAAAGAATATTCCTGAAAACTAGGAAATAGATATTTTAAAAAGAAAAAGCCCTGAGCATTTGTGCAAAGGGCTTTTTTATTGGTTGATCACAGAAGAATTATTTTGCTTCTTCGGCCATTTCTACCAGTTTAATTCTGAAAATAAGATCTGTATTAGGAGGGATTACACTTCCTGCACCTCTTTCACCATAACCCAAATGGCTGGGAATCCAGATCACGGCTTCATCACCTACACTCATTTGCTGAATCCCTTCTTTAAACCCTGGGATCATTGGTGCATCTGGACCATATACCATTGGCATTGGGCCATAACCACCCTTCATTGCTCTTTGCTCATTGTAGATATCCATTTCTTTGGCAACTTCTTCCTTATTGGTATCGAAGATGGTTCCATCGGCAAAATAACCTTCATAGTTAACATTTACCTGCTGGCCATTCTTTGGTTTTTCGCCGTCTCCTTTAGTTTCAAAGTAGATCTTTAAACCGCTTTCTAAAGAATCGGCTTTTGGTTCTAAGGCTTTAAATTCTTTAGCTTTCTTTGCTGCCAATTCCTGCATCTTTTTAGCTTCCGCTTCCTTTTTCGCTTCAACGTCGGCTAATTTGGTTTCAAAAACTTTTTCTGCCTCAAAATCCTTAGCGGCGCTTCCTTTTCTTATGATGTTTACTTCATTCATTACCACATCCTTTACAGGGCGGTCACGTGGGCCTGTTTCAACTTTTCCGATAGAGTCTACTACATCCTGGCCTTTAACTATTTTTCCAAAAACAGTATGTCTGCCATCTAACTGCTCAACCGGAGCAAGAGTGATGAAAAACTGACTGCCGTTAGTTCCCGGGCCGGCATTGGCCATAGAAAGAATTCCCTTGGAGTCATGGCTTAGGCTATCTACGAATTCATCTGGATACTTGTACCCTGGGCCGCCACTACCTGTTCCGGTAGGATCTCCACCCTGGATCATAAAACCATCGATGATACGGTGAAATACAAGCCCGTCATAGTATTTCTTCCCTTTAAATGTACTGTCTACCATCTTGCTTGTACCTTCTGCCAGGGAAACGAAGTTCGCAACCGTCATGGGAGTTTCTTCAAAATAAAGTTCGGCAACTATTGGGCCCATTGAAGTGTTGAATTCAGCATACATGCCATCTTCCAATTCGGGATATTCTTCCTTGCAGGAAATTAAGCTAAAAGCTAATGTTAGTAGTAAAAAAATGCTCTTTGTTCTCATTTGTATTAATTTATTTTTCTGACTGGTTATATACAATTCGCCAAAAGCCATTTCAGATTAAATCTGAAATCGCTATAGCTCCTTCTATTTTTAATTATTGGATTCTTGATTGGATTCTTCTTTTATTTCGTGCAGGGTAACCTTAGCGGTAATGGGAGTATTCCTGCCAATTCTTTTTTTATCGCCATAATAGCCGAAAGCCTTATGAGATGGAAAAAGGAAGGTTACTGTCTCACCTTCTTTCATAAGCTTGAGACCCTGCCTTAAACCAGTGAAAAGCTTTTCTTTATCTATGGCATATTCTCGGGTTGGTTTCTCACCTTCAGCATAAATTGGCCGGCCATCAAGGCTAGAAATGGAATAGTCAAAAACAACTATATCGCCGAACTCTGGTGTCCTAGTATTTGTGCTATCGGTAGATTTCTCGTTATAATAATACCAGAAACCATCTGCTGAAGTAAGGAATTCAGTATCTGTATTTTCACCCATCACCTGCTTGATATGATCTTCTTCTTCCGCGATCATCTCCTTATTTCTTTGTACAGATTCATCTATATAAGAGCCGGTATTTTGAGATACGGGATATCTGGCTTCCGGCGATTTACAACCGGCTATGGTGATTACTATAATCAGGGTGATTAAATGTCTCATTTCTTTAACTGTTCAGCATATTCGGGTAAGATATCATTAAATTTAACTATCGTGTCATTCAATGAAAGATCGCTTTTTCCTCCGGCTGCATTTATATGGCCTCCACCTTCAAAATGCGAACGGGCAAATTTGTTTACATCAAAATGACCTTTAGATCTGAACGACATTTTAATGATATTTTCATTAGCCTTTTCAATAAAGATCACTGCGAATATTATTCCATCCAGAGCCAGTCCATAATTTACAAATCCTTCAGTATCACCTTTCTGAAAATTATGACGATCTAATTCTTCCTGTGAAAGGCTTATATAAGCCGTTCTCAGTTCTTTATTGACCTTTAAATTTTTCAAGGCAGTACCTAATAACTGTAATTTGTTTTCAGAATTGGTGTCGTAAATATTGTTATGGATCCTGTCATTTTTTGCACCCTTATCAATCAGGTCTGCAATCACCCGGTGGGTGTCGCTTGAAGTTGAACTAAACCTGAATGAGCCAGTATCTGTCATTATACCTGTATAAAGGCAAGTGGCGATCTCCGGCGTGATCTTTTTGCTGGCCCTAAGCTTGTCGATAAATTTATATACCATCTCACAGGTAGAGCTCATTTTAGAATCACTATAGGTATAATTCGCATAATCTGATGGTTCCTGGTGATGGTCTATCATTACAAATACTGCATCAGAGGCAATTAGGGAATCCTGCATAGACCCACTACGGGAAAGGTTATTGAAATCAAGGGTGAATACGATCTCGGCCTGAGAGATCAGCTGGTCCGACCTTTCTTTTTCAGTTTCATAAATGATCACCTCCTCAGAGCCAGGAAGCCATTTTAAAAAATGCGGATAATCATTGGGGGCTATCACAGTAGCCTTATGCCCCTTGTCTCTTAAAAAATGCATTAGTCCCAGGGTAGAACCCATAGCATCACCATCTGGGCCTTTGTGAGGTACTATCACTATATTTTCTGCTCTGGCCAGCTCGGCCGTGATTTCGAGTATTCTTGTGTCTATCATAATCGAGGCTAAATATACAATTTAATAATACTTAAGAAATAGCCCGGGCTTTAAAATTAAAGATAGATCATAGTGAAATTCTGTATTGACTTTGTCTCATATTAAAAGTAAATGAATTGCATACTGGACATATTACAGAACTGAAATTCCCGGTGATAACATAAATGACTAAAGAGCTTGTATTTGGAAAGGAATTATTTATTTTTGCACCAAATTTAAAAACCTTACAATGGCAGGAAATAGAACATTCACCATGATTAAGCCAGATGCAGTAGAGAACGGGCATATTGGTGGAATATTAGACCAGATCACGGCTTCAGGATTTAGAATCGTAGCTATGAAGCTTACTCAAATGACTCAGAGAGATGCTGAAACTTTTTATGCGATCCATAAAGAGCGTCCGTTTTTTGGAGAATTAGTAGAATTCATGACTCGTGGTCCTATCGTTGCAGCTATTCTTGAAAAAGACAACGCTGTAGAAGATTTTAGAACTCTTATTGGTGCTACAAATCCAGAAGAGGCTGCTGAAGGTACAATTAGAAAGAAGTACGCTACCAGTATTGGAGAAAATGCAGTACATGGAAGTGACAGCGATGAAAATGCACAAATAGAAGGTGCTTTCCATTTTGCTGGTAGAGAAATGTTCTAAGAGAACCATTTCATATTATCATAAAAAAACCGGTCTTTTAAGAGGCCGGTTTTTTTTTTGCTTTAATTTAATCTAATCTAATTCTGATGACAGATCGAAATCGAAGTTTACTCTTGCATTTTATTTTATCAGTGGTTCCTTACGAAATAACCATTTGAGTTGGTATCTGGAACCCTGCTCCACATCAGTTTTACGGACTGTAGGGGTGAGTAGAATAGTTAATGCTCCTGCTATTAATAATGCATAAAGATGATCTAATTCAGGAAAGAAACGTTCTATTGCAGTTTGGCCCCCGATGAAAAGAGTGAAAAATGTAGTAAAATAGATTGTATACAGTAATATTATACGTTTCATACGGAGGTTCTGTGGAAGAATATTATCTCAATACAAGTTTGGAAATTAATTCCTGTCCCATTTCTTCATTGAGGTTCTTTATTATTTTTTCTTTACCATAGCTCAATTCTTCTCTAAGGACCGAAGAACTTAACTGTACATAAAGCGTGTCGTTCTTAAGTTTTAATCCCGTGGTGTATCTCTCAATGGCAGGACCCATTTGATTGTTCCAAACATCCCTGATCTTTACCTGATTCAGGCCCTTGTCCAGTTTATTCTCGTCTACGAAACTTTTCAGTAAGTCACCGAGTTTCATTTCTTCATTCTTGCGTCTCTTCTTCATCTTGGCTTAGTAAAGGTTGGTATCTCTGGTAATAATATTTTTTATTATCCTTGTTCATGATCACGAGCTCTTCTTCTGAAGCTTTCAGAACTTCTTCCTGCCATTCATCAAAAGGCGTAGAGTAATAAAGAATAAGCCTGTCATTTTCTATTCTGGCGGTGATATTCTCAGAATCATTAGAGGCTTTTATAAAACCGCCGTCGATCTTTGGTTTCAGTTTTTTCCGAAAACCTGTGGAATCCTTGATTTCTATATAGTCTATATACTGGCTGAGACTGTATTCTATAACTGAATCTTTCTGAATCTCAACTTTTTCTATTTGCCAGTATCCGTCCAGATGCTTTAATTGTTCCTTGGGGTCATTACCGCTACACGCAACAAATGCAAAAATGGAAATAAGAATCAGTACTTTTTTCAAAGCTTAAAAATTTTATAGGATTGATTACTTGATTTTACAACTTTTTCGGTCCTGTCTGCATGAGTATCACTCAGGAATATCTGGCCCAGCTCATTGGTGGCTACTAAAGCTACAATATGGGCCACGCGATTTTCATCCAGTTTGTCAAAGATATCATCCAGTAATAAAATAGGATTTACTTTACTTATTTGTTTAATAAAATCGAATTGTGCCAGCTTTAAAGCTATTAAAAAAGATTTCTGCTGTCCCTGGGAGCCAAATTTTTTTATAGGATGGCCTTCTATTTCAAAGCTGAGATCATCTTTATGGGTTCCTACAGAGGTGTACTGTAAAGCCATGTCCTTTTGTAGGTTTTCTTCCAATAGGTTAGCAAACGAAGCCTCGAATAACTGGCTCTTATAATTGATATCAACTTCTTCCTTATTATTGGTAATGTCTGAATATCTTTTGTTGAAGATAGGGATAAACTCATTAAGAAATGCTTTCCTTTTTTCAAACAATTCCTGGCCAAGGCTGCTCATCTGGAGGTTATAAACTTCCAGGGTATCTCTTTCAAAAGTATTGTTTGCACCAAAGTATTTTAAGAGTGAATTTCGCTGGGAAGTAAGTTTGGTGTATTGTAGGAGCTTGTTCAGATAGTCATGGTCGCTTTGAGAGATCACGCCATCCATAAACTTTCTCCTGGTTTCAGATCCCTCAATAATCAAATCCCGGTCTGCGGGAGAAATTATAACAGTAGGTATAAAGCCAATATGATCACTTACTTTATCGTATGCCTTATTATTTCTTTTTATTACTTTTTTCTGACCCTTCTTTGCGCTGGCCAGTATTTTCTCAGATTTATTGTTTTTCTCGAATTCTCCTTCTATTACAAAAAATTCTGCGTCGTGATTAATATTCTGAGAAGTAATGGGGTTAAAATAGCTCTTCCCAAAGGAGAGGTGATATATGCTGTCCAGGACGTTGGTTTTACCCACCCCGTTATTTCCAACCAGGCAG
The DNA here is from genome assembly GCA_024644145.1 of Christiangramia sp. Lineage (GTDB taxonomy): Bacteria > Bacteroidota > Bacteroidia > Flavobacteriales > Flavobacteriaceae > Christiangramia. The sequence goes on along the minus strand of JAHELO010000007.1, from coordinate 1,325 downwards.
TTGATCTTTTCGTCGAAATCAAATTCAGCCGTCTTAAGGTTTTTATAATTAAGCAGACTTAGATTTTTTAAATGCATACATCGCTGTGTTTCAGCTATAAAATCATTAATGTTTAAAAGCCGGATGAGGCCCCGAAAGAAGCTGAAATTATATAAAAAATACAAATAAATTATCTTTTAATTTTCACAAAAAATTATATTTTTGCCACGCATTAAAAATTTTTTATGGCAACGTATAAGAAAAGAGGATACAAGCCTTCCAATAAAGAGGAAAGGGAACAAACGGCTGAACAGGAGTCTACAACTGCAGAAGTTTTTAACACCTTAGATGAGGGTGCTAGTAGAACTGAAACATGGGTAGCCGATAATCAAAAATATATCTACATAATTGTAGGTGTTGCTATAGTTGCTGTTTTAGGATATTTAGGATATAACCGTTTTGTATTGGAGCCAAAGCAAAATGAGGCTGCAAACGAAATGGCACAGGCTCAGGAATACATGGCATCGGCTTTAAGAGCAAATGGAACGGCCAGTGATTCTTTATATAACCTTGCCCTTAATGGGGGAGAAGGGAAGTTTGGATTTTTAGATATCATTGATAACTACGGTGGTACAGATGCTGCAAACCTGGCACATTATAATGCTGGATTCGCCTACCTAAGAACAGGTAAGTATCAGGAAGCTATAGAGCAGTTAGAAGGATTTGAGAGTGATGATGAGATCTTTTCTGCATTGGCAACCGGAGGAATTGGAGATGCATTTCTTCAGTTGGATCAGCCTGAAGAAGCTTTAGGTTACTATGAGAAGGCGGCTGAAATGAGATCTAATTCATTTACAACCCCAAGATTTTTATTAAAAGCTGCGATCACCGCTATTAAAATAGGTGATGCTGAAGCTGCGGAAGAATTCCTACTTCAGATTGAAGAAGAATATTCTGATGCGCCAGAGGCAGACAAGGTGCCAATCTACCTTGGGCAGGCCCGCGCGATGAAAAACTAAAATATGGCTACAGAAGGTAAGAACCTTTCCCAATACGATAAAGATACGATCCCAAACGCGAAAGATTTTCGGTTTGGGATCGTTGTTTCTGAGTGGAATGATGAGATCACCGAGGGACTCTTTCAGGGTGCGTTTGACGCGTGGATAGAGAACGGTGTACAAAAGGAGAATATCGTTAGATGGAATGTGCCTGGAAGCTTTGAGCTAATCTATGGCTGCAAAAAGATGCAGGAAAGCTTTGAAATGCTGGACGCTATCATAGCCGTTGGTAATGTGATCCAGGGAGAAACCAAGCATTTCGATTTTGTTTGTGAAGGGGTAACTCAG
>JAHELO010000277.1 GCA_024644145.1 Christiangramia sp. | reverse complement strand
TAAAAGCAGAGCGATCACAGGGGATATTTTTTTCATAAGAATTTGAGTTAGAGCGAAAATAATATAATTGTACCGAAAGATTAAATTTCTTACATTTGTTTAAAGAAATCCCGTTATTAATGGGATTTTTTCAGTTAATGATACAATAGTTTGAACCCGGAGAGCTAAAAACTTATAGAACCGGGCTATCCCGCATCCAGGGATTCAATTTAATACTAAAGTCATTATAAGGTATGTTTTCCGGTTTCAGGAGTATTTCTCTAACCGTGATTATTAAAACGATAAAGTTATGAGCAAAGTATCTTATTATACCCCCGAGGGGCTAAAAAAGCTTAAGGATGAGCTTAATCAACTTAAAGATGTAGAAAGGCCAAAGGCCTCTCAGGCAATTGCTGAAGCGCGGGATAAAGGAGACCTTAGTGAGAACGCAGAATACGATGCGGCTAAGGAAGCACAGGGTTTGTTAGAGATGAAGATCTCCAAACTGGAGGAAGTTGTGGCGAATGCCAGGGTAATAGATGAATCGCAACTGGATACTTCTAAAGTACTGGTACACTCTCATGTGAAGATTAAGAACAAAACCAACGGGGCAGAAATGACCTACAAGCTGGTAGCTCAAAGTGAAGCCGATCTTAAATCTGGAAAGATTTCTGTAGACTCTCCTATTGGGAAAGGACTACTTGGAAAAGAAGTTGGCGATACTGCCGAGATAGAGGTTCCAAACGGAACTGTTTCTTTTGAAGTCATCGAGATCTGGAGAGAATAATCCTGTCCTGAAGAGTTAAAAACTTAATCCTTTTCTTTCATCTGTTATTTCGGATTTGAGGAAAGGATTTTTTATTTTTATTAAAAACCAACCAGATTATGTCAACACTATTTACAAAGATCGTTAAAGGAGAAGTACCGGCGTATAAAGTCGCAGAGAACAGTCAGTTCCTGGCATTCCTTGATATCCGGCCGAATGCAAAAGGACACGTACTGTGTATCCCGAAGAAAGAGATCAATAAGATCTGGGACCTTGAGGAGGACATGTATCAGGAGTTAATGAGATTTACCAGAAGAGTTTCTATTGCACTGGAGAAAACGGTTTCCTGTAAACGAGTGGGAATGGCAGTAGTAGGGCTGGAAGTGCCGCATACTCATGTACATCTAATTCCGTTAAATTCCATGAAGGATATGGATTTCTCTAACAATGTGGAGATGACTGAGGAAGAATTTAAAGAACTGGCGGCAGCTATTAGTAAAAATGTGGAACTGTGACAGATCTTTCTGCCTATAAGCTTAGCCTTGAATTACGTATAGACTGGGGTGATCTGGATATGTATGAGCATGTGAATAATGTTTCTTACATGAAATATTTACAGAGCGGACGGGTTAACTTCTGGGAAGCCACTGGTATTCACGAATTTTACCGCAATTCTAATCAGGGAACGATGCTGGTTTCTACAAAGTGTGATTTTAAAAAGTCCCTGCATTACCCCGGTAAAGCGGTTATAAAAACCAAACTCGATTTTATAGGCAATTCAAGTTTTGGCCTTAAGCATATTATCCTGAATGAAAAAGGGGAGCTTTGTGCAGAAGGAACAGATGTAGTGGTTTGCTTTGATTTTGAAAAGAATAAAACCTTTCGAGTGCCGGAGTGGTTGCGTGAAAAGATCTCTGAATATTAAACCTTTTTCAGGCTGATCTGGAATGTAGTTCCTTTATTGATCTCACTTCTGGCCACTTTGATCCTGCCTTTATGATATTCTTCGATTATTCTTTTAGCCAGGGATAGGCCAAGACCCCAACCACGTTTCTTCGTGGTTTGTCCCGGTTCAAAGATCAACCTGAATTTATTCTTATCTATTCCCTTTCCGGTGTCGGTAATGTAGATATGCGCCTGCTTCATATCCTGTTTGATTTCTATCTGCAGCTCTCCTTTCCCACGCATGGCATCTATGGCGTTCTTAACCAGATTTTCTATGGTCCAGCTGTATAATTGTTCATTCAGCATAACATAAATTGGCTGCCTGGGTGCTTTTAGGCTAAAATCTATAAGGTTAGAGCTTCGTGTCTTTAAATAGTCGAAACTATCCCTGGTGGCCATTACAATATCGGTTCTTTGGAGATTTGGTGAGGAGCCTATTTTAGAAAATCTTTCTGTGATGGTTCTTAACCTGTCAATATCCTTTTCCATTTCTTCAACGTAGGACGGATTGATATTTTCGGTTTTCAAGATCTCCGTCCAGCCTATGAGCGAACTTAATGGAGTGCCTATTTGATGGGCGGTCTCCTTGGCCATTCCGGCCCATAATTTATTTTGTTCGCTGTTCTTGGTGGTAGTGTAGAAAAAATAGACCACTCCAATAAAAAGAAATCCAATAAGAGTAAGACCAATGGGGTAGTATTTTAATTTATTTAGTGCCGGGGAGTTGCCATAATACAAATACTGGATCTGGTTATCTCCTAGGTCAACAATAATGGGATCATTTTCTTCTTTGAGGTCCTGAAGATATTCAAAGGTACGGTCCGGATCTTCAAGGATGGAGGGATCGAGATTGGTGGTATAGGCTATTTCACCATTTTCGTCTGTATGAATAATAGGGATGGTAGTATTGTTATTTAGGATTTCAAGAATCAGGCTTAGATCTGCATCTTCAGGGGCATTGCTCAGTTCTTCCTGTGCCTGGGCCCAAATATTCATTTTGGCCCGTTCATCTTCTTTAAGACGCTGAAAAAATATACTTGTATTCCAAAGCACCAGTACGATGACCACCAGGCAGGAAATAATGATAAACCAGCGATTAAAGCTGCGTTCGTCGGGTAGATTCATGTATGATTCCGGCTTTTAACTAAAAATAAATATAAGCGTTTTAAAACTATTTTTATTGTAAAGCATTGCTTTTCATTCCCTGCACGATTCTTTATCTTTGGCAAAAATTAATCTATGTTCAGTATAGAACCTAAGGACATAAGTGTCGGGAAATTACATCAGTACCTATTGGGGGCTATAGGGCCCAGGCCAATTGCCTTTGCAAGTACCATTGATGATAAAGGAAATCCCAATCTTTCTCCCTTTAGTTTTTTCAATGTTTTTGGAGCTAATCCACCAATCCTGATCTTTTCCCCGGCGAGAAGGGGTAGAGATAATACTACCAAACATACTTTTGAAAACGCAAAGAAGGTAGATGAGGTAGTGATCAATATTGTAAATTATGATATTGTACAGCAAATGTCACTTTCCAGTACTGAATATGCAGAAGGGGTAAATGAGTTTGAAAAGGCCGGATTAACAATGCTGAAATCTGATCTTATAAAACCTTTTCGCGTGGCCGAATCTCCGGTGCAGTTTGAATGTAAGATCAAAGATGTAATTGAAACTGGGAATGAAGGTGGTGCAGGAAATCTGGTAATATGCCACGTGGTTAAAATGCATATTAAAGAGGAGATCCTTGATGCAGATGGTTTCATAGATCAGCATAAGATAGATCAGGTAGCTCGTATGGGTGGTAAT
>JAHELO010000276.1 GCA_024644145.1 Christiangramia sp. | reverse complement strand
TCAGTCCCCTGCGATCTTGCCGGATCACTTGGAGCCATTAACCGAATGAGAAATTTTGTATACTCCAAAAGGTTCGAATTAAATCTGAAACAACACCTGCTACAGAGAGCAGAAAAATTTCCGAAACAATTAGAGAAAAAAGACATATCGGCCTGCACCTCTCTTCGCGACATAGATAATTTATATACTTCTAAGGCGCATGGATATAAAGATGCGGCAGACTACTACAACCAAACAAGTGCCGTAGGATTTTTAGAGAACATTGAACATCCAACGCTTATCATAAATGCTAAAAACGATTCGTTTCTCTCAAAACAATGTTATCCCTACGAGGTTGCCAGAAATTCCGATTTCCTTCATCTGGAAGTTCCCGCTTATGGAGGTCATGTAGGGTTCGTAACCAGAACACCTGTTTATTATCACGAAAAAAGAGCGGTAGATTTTATCGAATCCCTAATTTAACAAAAAGGATACCCTGCTTTATCTAACCGGCAATCAATTGGAGATGCTATAGAATTGATTATCTTTGCGCAAGCTTTTAAAATTCAGGCATGATCCAATCTATGACAGGCTTCGGGAAAAGCGTCACTCAAATTCCCAATAAAAAAATTACAGTAGAGCTAAAATCCCTCAACAGTAAAAATTTCGACCTGAATGCGCGCATTCCATCCCAATACCGGGAAAAGGAACTGGATCTTCGGAATATTATTTCCAATTCGCTAGGCCGCGGAAAAGTAGACCTTTCTATCTATGTTGAATATACCGGAGAGCAAACCTCTACCAATATCAATACGGAAGTGGTGAAAAATTACATGACCCAGTTAAGGGATATTGTAAATGCTTCAGAAGTGGAATTATTGAAAATGGCAGTAAAGATGCCAGACTCTCTAAAGACAGAAAGAGACGAGATAGACGAGGAAGAATTCAAGGCTATCGAAGATGCTGTGAAGGCTGCACTTACAGAGATCAACGGTTTTAGGACAGATGAGGGTAAGGCTCTGGAAAAGGATCTAAGTTTAAGAATCGCAAACATAAAGTCATTGCTTGAGGAAGTGATTAAAATGGATCCAGATCGCGTAGATGCAGTACGGGAAAGACTTAGAAAAGGCATAGAAGAGATCAAAGAACAGGCAGACGAAAACCGGTTTGAGCAGGAGATCGTTTATTATATTGAAAAGTTCGATATCACTGAAGAAAAAGTAAGACTGGACAATCACCTGGATTATTTCAAGAAAACCCTGGATAGCAAAGATTCCAATGGCCGCAAGCTTGCATTTATTTCTCAGGAAATTGGAAGAGAGATCAATACCATAGGAAGCAAGTCTAACCATGCACCTATGCAGCAACTGGTTGTTCAAATGAAGGACGAACTGGAAAAAATTAAAGAACAAATTCTAAACATACTCTAAATGAGCGAAGGTAAACTTATCGTATTTTCTGCTCCTTCCGGATCTGGAAAAACCACGATAGTACGTCACTTGTTAAAGCATGAGGAATTGAAACTGGATTTTTCCATTTCGGCTACCTCACGTGAACCTCGGGGAAACGAAGTAGATGGTAAAGATTACTATTTTCTTTCTTTAAAAGATTTCAAACAGAAAATTAAGAATGACGAATTCCTGGAATGGGAAGAGGTTTACCGTGATAATTTCTACGGAACACTTAAAAGTGAAGTAGAAAGGATCTGGAAAAAAGGTAAGCACGTGATCTTTGATATAGATGTTGTGGGTGGCCTGGATATAAAGAACATCTACCCTGAAAGAACCCTCGCCGTCTTCGTTAAGCCACCAAGTATTGAAGAGTTGAAGATCCGCCTTAAAAAGCGTAAGACCGAGAGTGATGATAAGATAAACATGAGGGTAGCTAAAGCCTCTATTGAGCTGGCAACTGCACCGCAATTTGATTTTATTATTGAAAACAACCATTTGGGCACAGCATTAAAAGAAGCCTACAGCCTGGTAGCTAACTATGTAGGTGCAGAAAAACCGGCAGAATGAACAGAAAGGTAGGCTTGTTTTTTGGAACGTTTAATCCTATACACACCGGCCACCTGATTATTGCCAATCATATGGCAGAATATTCAGACCTGGAAGAGATCTGGCTGGTAGTAACCCCTCATAATCCTTTTAAGAAGAAAAGCAGCCTGCTGGATAACTATCACCGGCTTGAAATGGTTTATAAAGCCTGCGAAACCTACGATAAACTCAGGCCCAGCAATATTGAATTCGGGCTACCCCAACCCAATTACACCGTAAATACCTTAGCTCACCTTCAGGAAAAATTTCCTACCAACGATTATTGCCTAATCATGGGTGAAGACAATCTAAAGAGTTTTCATAAATGGAAAAATCATGAAGTAATCCTGGAAAATCATGAAATCTATATTTATCCAAGGATAGCTAAAGGTGAGGTATCACCAGACTATCAAGATCATCCAAGAATTAAAAAAGTAAATGCTCCTATAGTAGAGATATCTTCAACATTTATACGGGAATCGATAAAGGAATCCAAAAATGTAAGACCATTATTAGATCAAAAAGTTTGGGAATTCATTGATGAGATGAATTTCTACAGGAAATAATCAAAGACTGTTTAAGAATCTATTTTGAATCTTCATTTTAGCTGATTGAACCTACTTTTTTCATTGTGGAACTACAAGCTTTAGAACGTCGTCTGCTCTCAGATTAATATTCTCAAAATTTTTAAACAGTCTTTTGTTATTTTATCTTACATCATCCAAAGGCGGTATTCTTAGAACCTGTCCCGGATATATCTTATCTGGATCCTGAAGCATTGGTTTATTGGCCTCAAAAATCACTGGATACCTGTTAGGATCTCCATAATGCTCTTTAGATATTTTACTTAGGGTATCCCCTCTTTCTACGGTATGGAATACAGCTTCTGGCTCGGTATTTTCCACATCCAACCTGTCATCCACCTGCGAAATTCCTTCTGAATTTCCAATCACCAATATTATTTTTTCACGGGTAGCCTGATCTAAGGCCTTACCAGAAACTACCGCCATATCATTTTCTATATGTATTTTTAAATTTTCAGCTTTAAGATTCAGGTCCTCAATCGTTTGCTCCAGTTTTCTGGCAGCCTTACTGTTTTCTTCTCTTTCATCCTTTGTCCCGATTTCTTTGGTATTAGGCTTGTCAATTCCGAAGATTTTCTTGCCCGCATCTTTAATAAATGAAAATAATCCCATATTGTTGGTTTATAGTTAGTTATTAAAAGTACAAAAGTGGGCTAATTATAGAAGCCTGTGCAATCCTAAAATTTTCCAAAAAAGTCTGAAACTTAAATTAAAAAAACCGCCTCTTGCGAAACGGTTTTTTCAACTAAATAACCAACCAAAAAAAACTAACAATATTCTTCCAGATTATTAAAACAGAAGAACACTTAGATAACGAATATGTATTATCCAGATTGTATTAAAAAGATAGCATTTACGTTAAAATTTAAAGACAGATCTATTGATAATTCCGCAATAAAAGGAGCTAAAA